>JAZREB010000244.1:0-1169 GCA_045660585.1 Faecousia sp.
TGTCTCGCCTCTGCCACAATTGTTCAGGGTCATGTGATCCCGGTAGACAGCCTTATCACCCTGAATTGTCAGCCGAGACAGATAAGTAATCCCGGACCCGCCGTGTTGGGTAACATACACAGTGGAATCGTCAAAAAAGAAGTTCTGCACCACAGCCGAAGAGGGAAGCCCCGTCAGCGTATAGCGGTAATCTGCATTTATACTGATTGCAGTAGTGGGAGTAGGCGCTGCGACCGCAGAGGGAAGGATTGACACCAAAAGGGTCAATGCCAAAAGAAATGCGAATAATCGTGATTTCATGTAAATTCTCCTTTACTGTTGGTGTTATTCTGCAAAATAAGCCTTGGCGGTGTCGGAGTAGGCGAAGAGGGCTTTGCACAGGGTCAGGAGCTGGCCTGTCTTGCCGTTGCCGTAGGTGTCGGGGCTGTAGCGGAGGGTCTGGGACAGACGGGTGTCTCCGGTATAGACTGCCGCCTCTACTACGGTCCGAAGCTCTGCGACTAAGAGACCGTCAAAGGTGAAGGCATAGGCATTCCCTGCGGCACTGTACAGGGTAGGATCTGTGAGAACAGCCTCTGTTTCCACACCTGCGTGGTTTACATAACGCACTCTCAGACTCAGATCCGCAACATCCCCTGCATAGGTGCCGGGGAGGAATACATAGCGGACAGAGACCTTGGAATCCAGGTCCAGCGCCTTACCTGCCCACAGGACCACGGGGGTATCCAGGTCTGCAAGCGTCTCGTTGGTGTTGCCGAAAGTCACTGCCTCTGCATCACTGAGGAGGGCTCTGTGTTCTTCTGTCATAGCCTCGTCTACGAGGGCGTCCGTGCGGTAAGCCTTGAAGATCTGTGCTTGCTTGCCGTAGCGGAGGAGGTCTGCGCAGAGAGCCTTCAGCTTGGGATCTGCGCCTACCTTATTCAACTGGGAATAAGCATACTGTGCAATGCTGTAGGTGTCTACCTTGGATAGGTATTCTTGTCCGTCCTTCTCCATATGGAGCTGTGCGAAGACCACATCTCCCATATTCACGGCAGTGAGGCCGGTGAGGGTGTAGTAGTAGAAGTAGCCGTTCAGGGTAGGTTCGATGGTAACGGTCCGTGTACCTGTCTGTACATTTCCTTCGTATACGGGGATCTCGCAGACCAAATAGTGGTTTACATAATTCT
>JAZREB010000245.1:0-1785 GCA_045660585.1 Faecousia sp.
TTGTATTCTTCCTCCGTCATACCTGCCGCCGCAAGAACCTCTGCACGGGACGCATCACAGAATGTTTTGGTAGACAGGGCGTAGGCGGAGTAGATGTTGCCGTCATGAACCAGGTTTTGAGCACGAACATTTAGGCTGAGGATCTCACCGTGGAGCGACCATGAGAAGGTCGTGTCACTCACCCGTCTGCTATCACTGTATAACCGTAGAATTTCTGCGTTGATTTCACGGCCTCGACGACTGTTCATAATCAAGAAGGGAATATGATTCTTGACCCCATCCGCTGTGTTGTAGTACAGCTCGATCACACGGGGGCTCTGTGTTACCATACACATGCAGATGCCATCTTCAATGCTGGTGGTATGGCGATAGGGCTCGCCTCCGTTCAAGGGGAAGTAGAGGAAGCTGGCTGTAACCTGACCATCCTCCCCGAGCCAATGGACGGTGCTTTGGGTCAAGTCTCCCTCCACGCCCGTATGATTCAGATTTTGCAGTAATCTTGCATGATCTTCCTCCGTATAGGGCAGGCGTCCCGTTCTCTCATCATAGCGATGATCCAATTGCTGCGCAAAAAGCAAAAGCCTTCTTTGATCAGCAATATAGGGCAGTAAGATTCTATCGCCGCTTTGCAAACTCACATTATAGGCGGCATGTACCGGCTCATTCTTTGCGTTTTTGGCGGTAATCACAAGGCTCAAAACCTCGATCTCGCCCCAAAGATTGTCATACCAAGGATTGTAGTATACAGCATAGTCGATGCTTACATACTCGGGATGGTTCTCAAAATATCTGCGAATTTCTCCGTTTGCTTTCTCGCAATAGCTGCTCTCCGACACAAATTGGGGAATCCGAATGTTGCCGTCATTGATATAGTCCACGACCTGAATATCGACCTTTTTGTCCTCACTCGGCGTAGGTTCTTCGCTCTCTGTGGTGGTGCTCTCAGGTTGCGGCGCTTCCGTTGTGGGTTCGGTCACTTCGTTTTGCTCCGGCGCATCGGGATCTGTTGCGCCTGTAAAGGTACAGCCCACGCAGAGACACAGGACGACCGCCAGTATCAGGACTGCCCAAAGGGCTTTCTTGGGCTTGGATACGATGCGTTCCAGCCGCTTCTTGATCTGCTGCTTGCCGCCGCCCATGGTGGTGGCAGAGCGGAGAAGGTGTGCGGGGCGGTTCACCTGCACCAAAGTTTGCAGGAGGGTTCTGCCATAGGGGATCCGTTCTTCCTCGCCCAAGGTGGTGATGACACCCTGATCGCAGGCGGCTTCGCAATCCTCCTTGGACAGGTAGGCGGCGACCCACACTAAGGGGTTGAACCAGTAGACACACAGGCACAGGCTTCGCAAAACCGACCAAATATGATCCCCGTGGCGGTAATGGGTCTGCTCATGGGTCAGAATGTGCTTCTGCGCCGAGGCATCCTCACAGGGAAGCAGATAAATGCGGGGCTTGATCAACCCAACAAGACAGGGAGACGGAACATTCTCGCTTTCGTAAACCGGCAGGCTTGCGCCGTCTATCTTACGGGCGCCCTTCCTTGCCTTCCGCGCAAAGCGCACATTTACCAGCAAGAACCATAGGGCCATGGCCAAACAGCCTGCAAACCATACGCTGTTGAGAATTTCCTCCGTGGTCAGAGAGGCCACTTGCGGCGTTACGGTCTGTACAGAAGGCTCCGTCTGCATCGAAGGGTTCGTCTGCGTATCGGGTACAATGGTAGAGGGCCGGGACACGGCGGTATTTTGGGAAATGTTATCCACATTTATAGCGTTTTCTTGGGGGTTG
>JAZREB010000246.1:0-3815 GCA_045660585.1 Faecousia sp.
GCGCCTGCCTTTTGTGGCGCACTGCAACGGAAGAGACCGTAGAGATCCTCTGCCCGACGTTCCAGTTCCCTGTAGGCACACTTGGGTGCTTCCTCTCCGGGATGCAAGATGGGAATATTGCTCCCCTTTCGCAATGTGCGCATCAGCTCCTGCCCCTCCTTGCTCATTGCAAGGACACGAACATAGGGAACCTCCGCCTTTTGCAGTTCTTCCGTTATGCCAAGGAAGGCGCACAGAAGCATCCGCCAAAGTCTGGTTGCGGGATATCGTTTGGAAATAGAAGCATGTATAATTTCTTCTAAAGAGCCCTTTGTTCTGCAGGCCTCCATTACCTTCCGCCACAAGCCCTCGGAGCCATAGGGCAGGGCTTCAAAATCTCCCTCGCTCATAAATCGCAGGCGAGACAGCCAAGCCCGTTCCCCTGCCTCTACGGTATACCGATCGGCATGGGCAAAAACCTCCCATGCCTCCTCGGGTACATAGTCCCGCCAATCCTCCACTGTGCGGAGGAAGGATGCAGAGGGTGCTTCCTTTTCCTGTCCACCGTGGTAGGCTCCCTGCCGTTTTAAAACCATGGGTTCCAAAAATCCATCACGTTTTAAGATGGCTTTGCAATATTCCAGTGCCAGGATATTATTGGGCTGATCCAACAGTTCTGCCCTTGCTCCCAATGCCTCTGCCGCATGCTGTCTTGCTCTGGGGAATGACAGGCCCTTGTCCAGTTCTTCTTTTAACAATGGGACAAGCTCCTCGGACAGCAGGATCCGGGCGCAATCCATCAGCTCTTCTGCCTCGCCGCTCTCACTACCGAAGCAGAGTCCATCCATACATCCCAGACGACTGAAAATCTCCACCGCCCCATCTGCAAATCCCTCCGCAGAGGAAACCGCATAAGGCAGTGGGAGCTCCAATACAAGATCCGCACCGGAAAGAACCGCCCCTTTGGCACGGGTATATTTATCTATAATAGCAGGGGCACCTCGCTGAACAAAGTTGCCACTCATGAGACAAATCGCCCTACCCTGCTGTTTTACTGTCTGTAATTGATAGGCATGACCGTTGTGAAAGGGGTTATATTCGCAAATGATCCCAATATTCTTCACAATTTTTCCTCTTTTCCTATAATTGTACTTGTAAAATAAAAAAAGTGTGATACAATAGTAGAAGATGTGGTAGTACTATCCTATCACAAAATGATTCCAAAATGCAAATACATTTTTTACAGGAGTGACTATACCATGAAAATTCTCGTTATCAACGCAGGCAGTTCTTCTCTGAGGTATCAGCTGATGGACCCCCAGACCGGTGACGTATATGCAAAGGGCATTTGCGAGCGTATCGGCATCGACGGCAGACTGACCCATAAGGTTCCCGACCGTAACATTAAGGAAGAGCGTGAGATCGCAATGCCCACCCATTCCGAGGCTATCGCTTCCGTTATGGCAATCCTCGTTGACCCCACCTACGGCGTCCTGGCAAGCACCGACGAGATCGATGCTGTTGGCCATCGTGTCCTCCACGGCGGCATGGAGTTTGTCAAGTCCTGCATCATTGACGAGGCTTGCAAGGCTGCTATCCGTAAGTGCATCCCCCTGGGCCCCCTCCACAACCCTGCTAACCTCATGGGTATCGAGGCATGCGAAAAGGCAATGCCCGGCAAGCCCCAGGTTGCCGTATTCGACACCGCTTTCCACATGACCATGCCTCCCAAGGCATATCGTTATGCTATCCCGTCCAAGTACTACAAGGAGCACAGCATCCGTCGCTATGGCTTCCACGGCACTTCCCACCGCTTCGTTTCCAAGCGCACCCGTGAGCTCCTGGGCAACCCCGCAGAGAGCAAGATCATCGTCTGCCACCTGGGCAACGGTTCCTCCCTGTCCGCTGTTAAGAACGGCGAATGTGTCGTCACCTCTATGGGTCTGACCCCCCTGGCCGGTGTTCCCATGGGCACCCGTTCCGGCGATATCGATGCCGGTGTTGTTCAGTTCATCATGAACACCGAGGGTATCACCATTGACGAGGCTCTGAACATGCTCAACAAGAAGTGCGGCGTTCTGACCCTGTCCGAGAACCTGTCCTCCAACTTCCGTGATCTGGAGAATGGCGAAGACGAAGGCAACGAGAACTGCACTCTGGCTCTGAGGAAGTTCGGCTACGAAGTCGCTAAGTACGTCGGTGCTTACACCGCAGCTATGAACGGCCTGGATTGCCTGGTATTCACCGCAGGCGTTGGCGAGAACGGCCCCCGTACCCGTGCTGACATCTGCTCCTACCTGGGCTTCATGGGCGTTAAGCTGGATCCCGAGCGCAACCAGATCCGTGGTGGCAAGGAAGGCCTGATCTCTGCTGACGACTCCGCTATCAAGGTCTACGTGGTTCCCACCAACGAAGAGCTGATGATCGCACAGGATACCGCAGAGCTCTGCAAGTAATTTTTATAAAACCCCAATGGGCTGCTGCTTTTCGCAGCGGCCCATTTTTAATGCAAAGGAGAATACTATGACAGTTGCAGAACGCTTTTTAAAATATGTTTCTTACGAAACCACTTCCGATGAATATACAGGTGTCTGCCCCTCCACCCCGGGTCAAAAGGTTCTGGGTGCCGCACTGGTAGAGGAAATGCAGTCCATGGGTATCAAGGATGCCCATATGGATGAACACGGATATGTATACGGCACCGTCCCCGGTACCGGCCCCGTCATCGGACTCATTGCCCATATGGACACCGCCCCCGATTGCTCCGGCAAGGACATCAAGGCCCGAATCGTCAAATACGAAGGCGGAGATGTGGTACTCAACGAGGAGAAGAACATCCTCCTCTCCCCCTCGGATTACCCCAGCCTGTATCGGAATGTAGGCAAACACCTCATCGTTACCGACGGCACTACCCTTCTGGGTGCCGATGACAAGGCAGGCATTGCCGCCATTTTAACCGCAGCCCAGGAGCTCATGGCAGAGGAACAGCCCCATGCCACCTTAAAGATCGGCTTCACCCCCGACGAGGAGATCGGCAGTGGTGCAGATCTCTTTGATATTAAGGGCTTCGGTGCAGAATATGCCTATACCGTAGACGGTGGAGCACTGGGCGAATTGGAGTATGAGAACTTCAACGCCGCCTCCGCTATGGTCACTGTCCACGGACGGAATGTCCATCCCGGTAGCGCCAAGAACATCATGATCAACTCCCAGCATATCGCCATGGAATTCCATTCCATGCTTCCCTCTCAGAGCAAGCCGGAGTTCACCGAAAACTACGAGGGTTTCTCCCATCTATGCGAGATGAAGGGTGAAGTTGAGCTCTCCACTCTGGAATATATCATCCGGGATCACGATCGTTCCGCCTTCGAGGCTAAAAAGAAGGATTTTGAGCGAATTTGTGCGTATTTGAACGATCGTTACGGTGCCGGTACTGTAGAACTGACCCTCAAAGACAGCTACTACAACATGCGGGAAAAGATCGAACCCGTTATGTATATCGTTGACCGTGCCAAAGAGGCAATGGCTGATGCCGGTGTAGAAGCCAAGGTCGTTCCCATCCGTGGTGGCACCGACGGTGCCAGACTTTCTTACGAAGGTCTCCCCTGCCCCAATATCTTTACAGGCGGTGAGAACTTCCACGGTCGATTTGAATATATCCCCGTTGAGGATATGGAAGCCTGTGTCCGCACCTTAAAGTGTCTGCTGAAAAACGCTGTGAAATAAACTACAAAGGGGCTGTAAAAAAAGTCCCCCAAAAAACACCAGGCTGTGCCGAAAGGTACAGCCTGCGAATTTTTTACAGAAAAAGGGCTGATCCTGTAGAAAAATCAGCC
>JAZREB010000247.1:0-1980 GCA_045660585.1 Faecousia sp.
TAGCAGAATTGCGATGAAAAGCATCTAGCCGTTCTTTGTTTTCTTCTGTGCTGTGTTTCATGTCATCAACCCCTTTGCAAGTCGGAAAACTGGCTTCATCTGCACAGGTCATTTGCTGACCAGACGCTTCCTCCGCGCGAAAATATGTTTCTGTTTTATGGTCACAAATAATGTGACCATTCTTATCATTTACGATATGCATATTAAACTCCTGTTTCAATAACAAATTTGGACGGGAAATCGGGTGTCAGCCAGATTTCCTTCCATCTCGTGCCTGCACTGCAATAAGACGAGCAACAAGGTGACTTGACGCCTCTTGGCACTTTTATTTCTGTATGAAAGACTATTAGCCATACTCTGATTGCATCACTCATTTAGAAGGTTATGCCTGCTGTAGTAGGATCATTTGGCCTCAGCAATAACCTGAAGAATGCTTCTAAAATTTGTATGGTTCATCCCCGCTATCTCAACGTTGCGGTTTCATCTGCTGGGAAGTCTCTGTGGCACTACTATGATCTAAGCGATGCGCTGCATTCTGCAGCTTATCATGTAATTTACTAGGACCCTTCCATGCATATCGATCGAAAATGGGACGAAGCATATCTAAATCCGATTCCAAATAGCCAATCATGGCTTTGCCTCTGTCAAAAAACGCAGAATAAGGAACTTGTCCGAAAATCTCAGAGCCTTCAAAGTATATGGGGCATGCGTCCAAAGCACGGTATTTTACGATTGTTTGGTTCTTCTTGGCTAGCTTTTGCATCTGGCGAAAAGTACGACTGCCAAATTTGGGCTTAATCTCACCGACATCCATTTTTCTAAGGATCTCCTTGGGATCATATTCTCTGTTCTGAAAGGGTTTCAGCTTTGTGCCTATGATTGCCCGATCGAAGATTTGATCTAAATCTTTAAGCTCCTCGATTTCACGAAGAAAATCATATCGCTGAAAAACCAAATCCCCGCTGGCCTCTGCCCTTCGAACGACTTCCCGATTGAGCCAGATATCCATGTAGAGCGTATTACGCATATCTTCAATGAGTGGAACAGATGTCCGTTTCAAAAGACGCTCAAATGTATACGGATGATCTTTCTTTAATTGATTCATGGACATGGCATATTTATCGGAAATCTCTTGGATCTTTTCTAAATCCATATGCGCGACAGAAAAACGAAAGTTTTTGGTAGCAAGATCTCCGTACAGACCAATTTTGGCATATTGCCTGTCGGTCAGGTTGCCGTAAGCTGCCTTCTCTTGTCCTCTTGGTGCAATATGAAAGGCCTCTGCCAGATGCTCCATAGCGGAATATCGGTCTGCGTCTGCATAACGATTTAAACCCATCATCATACACGCCAGGGTAATGTTGTTCCCGCTTTCTTGGGTACCAAAATCATAGAAGGTATTGGCCTTTGTTCGCCCAATGTCCTCTGTGTGAAGAATGGTGGATGCCGTTTTTTCCTCTGGGCGAAGCTTACACCAGGGCGTCCTGCCTCGATAGCTGACAGGAATACCAAAATGGGAACACACGTCTAATATAGGAATATTTTCAATTTGTTTCAAGTCATAATATTGTCTTCCTTGTTTTTCAGATGGATGATCCGGGATGTCTTGCGAGTTCATTTGTATCATCTCCCATTGTAAGTGTATGGTAAATCATCGTTAAACAACGTCCCGATCCAATAGATGTCGTTTGCCATCTCACACAACGGACAGGCCGATCTTTCCTTAATACTATGAAAGCATATGCTTGAGTCGGAAGATCAAAATCTCTGTACTGCAATGGTCTTGGGCCGACTTATTACGGCACATATTTTTTAAGGCTGTTGTCTACGATGCCATGCATGGTAATTGTTTCGTTGTCGCATATAAAGGAAATCCTTTGCACCTCAAATGGGTAGACCAGAAAGGTGTGATTGGGGGTTTTGCAATGCGGAATCCGATCGTTGGGGAACAGGACGGCTGCGGACAGTGTGTTTCCGTCT
>JAZREB010000248.1:0-3680 GCA_045660585.1 Faecousia sp.
CATTCATGCCTCGCCTTGGCGAGGTATATCATACCGTAGGTATATCATGCCCCACAGCCGTGGGGTATATCATATCGTAGATATATCATTCGCACCAACGGTGCGCTAAACGGGAATTGGTTGATTGCAAGTAGGGGGGCGGATTTTTTTCGGGCTGTCATTGAAAATACATGCTGTTTATGGTATACTGAAACTATGACAGAAAACCTTTTTTAAGGAGGTACTTATGAAAGTATTTATGGAAATCCCAAGTGCGGTGGGGGAAGACGGTCTGCTTCAAAAGACAGGTCTGACTCCCGGGGGAAGTGCACCTTTTGTATTGATGCCCGGTGATCCGGGACGGAGCAAGACCATTTCCGGCTTCTTCCGTGACAGTGCATTTACCGCCCACCGTGGCACCTATGCCACCTATACAGGCCATACGGAAACCGGAACTCCTATTGCCGTCACCAGTAGCGGTATGGGTGCCGCCTGTGTCATTAACACTCTGGAAGAGCTGTCCCAAGCAGGGGCAAAGGCCATTGTCCGTGTAGGTACCTGCGGTGCCATTCAGCCCGACATCGTACCCGGTCAGATCGTGATCGCTTCCGGCTGTGTCCGTGGAGAGGGTGCAAGCTATGAATTGGTACCTCCCGAATATCCTGCCGTGGCAGATGCTCTCTTGGTCGCCGCCCTGATGGAAGCAGCTGAGGAAATGGGTGAGCCTGTAAAGGTGGGGCTGTATCGCAGCCACGATGCCTTCTACATGGAATCCAAGGCCGCCCACCCCGGCCTCCGACACCGAATGGAACAGTGGATCGATGCCGGTGTCCAGGTAGTAGAGAATGAAAGCGGAACGCTGTTCCCCTACGGCTATCTCTTGGGCATCCGCACAGGCTGTATCTGCGTTGCCGCCGCCAATATGTTCGCAGATCCCAATGTTCCCGTGGAAAATCCCTACGGAGATCCCACAGATCCGGGATTTATGCCCGGTCGTATTGAGAGAGCCTCCCGTATCGCAATGAGAGCCGCGGAGCTGATGGAGGGAAAGTTATGAGTTACGGAAGTGTGAAACTGACCCAGAGAGACGGCACCATGTACCATCTGGGTGTGAAAGAAGACCATATTGCCAAGAAGGTCATCCTGATCCCCGATCCCCAGGAGATCCCTCTCTATGCCGCCTATTTAGAGGGGGCAGTGAAAATGGGGGAGCACCGTGAGTATGTGACCTATACCGGCACCTATAAAGGTCGGCCCCTGACGGTGATGAGCAGTGGTTTCGGCTGTATGCCCATGGCCATTGCGGTAGAAGAGCTGAACCATCTTGGAGTGGAAGAGATCATTAAGATCGATTTCTGCCCCGCTATGGGGGATCGTTTGGAGCCCGGCACCATCTGTGCTGCCTCCGGTGCCATCCGTGGGGAATTTGCAAGTCGGGAATACATTGATGTTTCCTACCCTGCTGTCCCTGCCATGGAGCTCATGAGCCGTATGTTTAAGAGGGGCATCAGCCGTACCGCCCTGTTCCGCAGTCATGATGTGCTGTCTTTGGAGACCCCTCGTACCCCTTCCGGTCGGGAAAAGATCGCCCATTGGGCGGCTCTGGGTGCAGAGGTCATGGACAGAGAGACGAGTAGCATGTTTGTGATTGCCCATATCCTAAAGGTGAAGGCGGCATCAATTACCATGATCAGCGAGAACTACACCACAGGTAGCAAGAAGGTCATGGACGAGGAATGCCGGAAGGCCCTCTTCTCAGCCGCCGCAGACACCCTGATCTAAAGGAGTACGCTATGGAAAATACCTATGTTTTAAAGAATGTCCTCCTCCCGGACTTTGAGACCCTGACCACAAGTTCCGCGGATGTATATGTAGAAAACGGAAAGTTTGCGCAGATCGCCCCCCAAATCAACCGCCCCTGCAAGGTAGTGGAGGGAGAAGGGATGCTGATCCTGCCGGGTATGGCAGATATCCATACCCACATGGTTCAGAGCCTGACCAAGGGGCCTCTGGATGACTTGAACATTACAGACTGGCTTGGGAAAATGCTGAAAGCCCAGTGGTCACTCAGTGCGGAGGAATGGTATTACGGAGTCCTGTTGGGCTGTCTCCAGAGCCTCCGCAACGGTGTCACCGCCGTGAACGAAATGACCTATTTCCCCCAAATCGAGGCTGTTGTACAGGCATACCAAGATGCAGGGATCCGCGCCACCTTCGGCATCGGTGCTACGGACATTGCAGAAAATGATCAGGTCAAGGTTACAAGCGTAGACGAATGCCTCCGTCAGGCAGAGCTCCTTTATGACCGCTGGCACGGCAAGGGACTCCTCCGCACTGCCGCAGTGCCTCAGGGTCGCCCCGCCTGTACCGGGGAACTGATGGTTGCCCTGAAGAACTTTGCACGGGAGCGTGGCCTTGTGTACCACACCCATCTGGCAGAGGGCAAGAGAGAAACGGACATGGTTCGCTCTTGGACAGGTCGTGGGGAGGCAGAAGAGCTGGGCTATTTAGGGGTTCTGGACGAGAATACCATTTTAGCGCACTCTATTTGGCTCACCGATGATGAAATTAAACTTTTGGCACAGACCCGTGCGGTAGTTGCCCACTGTCCCTCTACCAACATGAAGCTGGCAGATGGCGCACCTCGGATCTGGCAGATGCGGAAAGAGGGAGTCCGTATGGGCTTCGGCTGTGACGGAGAGGCTTCCAGCGCAAACCGTGACCTTCTCCGGGAAGCTCGCCACGGTAGCTACCTCCAGAAGGTGCTGACTCTGGATGCAACGGCTCTCCCTGCACAGGATTGCTACAAAATGCTCACCGTGGATGCTATGGAAGCCCTGGGCTACAAGGACTTGGGCAAGATCAAGGTAGGCTATGTCGCCGACTTCTCTCTGGTCAAAACGGACGTCCTTTCCACCACTAACAAACAGCGGATCCTCACCAATCTCCTGTACGCAGGTAACGGCGAGCAGATCCAAAGTGTCTATGTAGCAGGGGAACCTGTTCTGGAAAAGGGCGTTTTCCTCCGCCATGATTTGGGCAGAATTTTAGAGCAGTGCGAGAAGATCCTATGGAAGATCGAAGAACGGATATAATTTACGAAGACGACCTCTTGATAGTCTGCACCAAGCCCCGTGGGGTCTTGGCTTGCAGGGACGCAAGTGGGAAACAGGCCATGGACGATCTCTTGGCGCCCCGGAAGGTGTACCCCGTCCACCGACTGGATAAAGAGGTAACGGGGCTCATGGTCTTTGCCAAAGACGCCGCCACAGCCGCCTTCCTATCTCAGCCAGATGCTCTGGTAAAAGAATACCGGGCAACCTGTGAAGGTCGCCCGGCAGAAAAAGAGGGCTATCTGGAGGATCTCCTGTTCCATGATCGGAGTAAGAATAAAACCTATGTAGTCAAGCGGAAGCGAAACGGGGTCAAACCTGCAAAGCTCCATTATACAGTGATGGAAGAAGGGGAAGGGGAGACTCTCCTCCATGTCCGTCTCTTTACAGGGCGCACCCACCAGATCCGTGTCCAATTTGCCTCCCGTGGGCTACCCCTAAAAGGGGATAAAAAATATGGTGCCCAAACTGCGGGCCCCATCGCCCTGCAATCCTACCGCCTGACCATCAAGCACCCCGGAGGAGAGACAATGACCTTCTTCCTATAATCTGCCAATTCCCGTTTATCGCTCCGGCGGAGCGATAAAC
>JAZREB010000249.1:0-18254 GCA_045660585.1 Faecousia sp.
CCGGTAGTAGCCTGAAAGAAACCGGCCGTTCTAAAATGCTACTCATTCGCCTCAAAGAAGCCCTGGCCCCACTGTACTACAAACTCCGAAATATAGGCCGAAAGGAGAAATAACATGGCCACTCACGCTACCTCAAAACGCCAATATAATTTAGACCTGCTCCGCATGGCCTCTATGTTCCTGATCGTTTTGCTACATTCTAATGATCAAAGTGGTGTGTTAGCATTTGTGGCAAATCAAGATACAACCCTAAGCAGCCTGTACGTGCATTTTGTTTACGCACTGACACAAGTTTCTGTTAACTGTTTCGTTATTATTAGTGGGTATTTCTTAGTTCGCTCCCACTTTAAACTCAGCAAATTGGTTGCTCTTTGGATAGAAACGGTATTCTATTCCCTCCTGTTCAAGATTTTATTCGCTGTTTTTGGTTCTGATCCTCTTTCAATCGCATCCCTCCTATCCTGCTTCGTGCCCATTTTTACGGGTCGTTATTGGTTTATTACCATTTATTTCGGCATGTATCTCCTTTCCCCTTTCCTCAACGGATTTATTCGTGTTCTTGGGTGCAAAAAACACGCACTTCTCAACATTGTACTTTTCCTGATCATGAGCGTTTGGGTTTCCTTCCATCCGAGTATTGTCGGTATGAATTCCGGTGGTGGCTGGGGACTTGCCTGGTTCGTAGTGCTCTATCTCCTCGGCGCATGGTTCAGCTTATACTATCGCCCCAACTACAAATGGCTACCCAAATTGATCCTGTGGATTTTCATTCCTATTTTCATGACAGTATCACTCTTCCTTGCCAAGCTGTCCGGGATTGGTCTTGCAGTATCTGTTGTGCAAAACTGGTTCCGTTATGATTCCGTTCCGGTGTGCCTTGCAACAATTTTCTTTGTAGCCCTGTTTTTGAATCTGCGAGGGCCGCAAAGCAAGGTCCTTTGCAAAGTGATCGGCTTTGTTTCTCCCCTGACATTCGGTGTCTATTTGATCCATGCCCACGCAAACGTTATTCCTTGGCTTTGGGAGCACTCTATGCTCGCAAGTCATACACAAGAGCCCTATTTCCCCCTAATGCAATTTGGCCTTGTTGCCGGCATATTTGTGGCCTGTATTCTCATGGATGCAGTACGGAATTTTATTTTCCGTCCCCTTGAGCGTAGCAAGAAATTGCAGTCCTTCTGTAATAAAGTTACCGAATCATTTGTTAAGATCTGTAGCCACCTTTCCCTTCATTTCGCAGATTCTTCCAACGAAGCACAAAGGAAATAATATATGAATATATTGGTTATCAACGGTGATTGCTTACAAGTAAATACTTCCGCGAACTTGTGTCATCTGGCATACATTCGTGGATTAGTGGATTCCGGTCATCATGTGGATGTTCTCTGTGCCGATGGCAGAGACTACCGTCTGGATCCCTCTATGCAGTTACCGGAAGGGGTTCGCTGTTATACCTATTACGGTGTATCCTGGTATGAAAAGTTGTCCCTCCGCAAAAACCAGACCCAAGCGACAATCCCAGTGACTCCTACCGAGTCTGCTGATGCAGCCAAAGTTAGTCTTTCTCAGCGCCTTATCAGATGTGCTAAATCTGCTGTACTGTCTATGTATGGCGTCCACGGCATTTACGCCACCTTTGTACGGAAGGCTAAGAATTTCCGCTCTGAAACACACTATGATTATGTAATTTCTCTTTCTACCCCTGTTACCAGCCATTTGTTGACGCATAAGCTCCTAAAAAAGGGAAATATCCACGCAGACCGGTGGATCCAGATATGGGAGGATCCTTGGTGTATCGATGTATACGGGTTTAACGGAAAGAAAAAGATTTTCCGTGAGGAGAAGCGACTTCTTTCCTTTGCACAAAGGGTCTGCTATGTCAGCCCTTTGACCCTCCGCAATCAACAGCGTCTCTTCCCGGAATTTGCTCACAAAATGTACTGGCAACCACTGCCCTACTACTACAAGGATTCCACCCCTGTTGCGATTCCTAAAAAACCAACTGTATATGGCTATTTTGGCGATTATGCTCCTGTAGCCCGTAATTTAGAGCCCTTCTACAGAGCCGCAAAGGATTCGGATATTACCGTCAATATTTGCGGCAGGCCCAATAATCTTTTCCCTTCTACAGAGCACATTCATATTCATCCACGTCTTCCCTTGGATCAACTCAAGCCCTTGGAAGAGCAAACCAATGTACTGGTATTTCTATGTAACCGTGCCGGTGGTCAGATTCCCGGGAAGATCTACCAGTATTCCGCTACCGAAAAAACCATTCTCTTCATCATGGACGGTACCGAGGATGAACAGAAGGTTCTGTACGACTTCTTTGCTCCCTTTAAGCGATTTGTTTTCTGTGAGAATACGGTAGAGAGTATCTCTGCTGCCATTGCAAAAATCGAAAAGGGCGACTTGGGGGACGTAGAAAACAAGCCCTTAGAAGCCTTTAATCCTATTGAAACCATTCGCAAAATTTTGAATCCATAGGAGTTTTGTCATGTCTCAACCACTGATCAGCGTGATCCTCCCCATTTACAAGGTAGAAGAATATTTAGACCGTTGCATCAATTCTCTGCTTGCTCAGAGTTACTCCAATCTCGAAATCATTCTGGTTGACGACGGTTCTCCCGACCGTTGCCCTCAAATGTGCGATGAGTGGGCAAAGAAAGACTCTCGCATTCGTGTTGTCCACAAAATCAATGGAGGCTTATCCGACGCCAGAAATGTCGGTTTTGCCGTTGCAACAGGATCCCTGATCAGCTTCATTGACAGTGATGACTGGGTGGAGCCGGATTTTTTCCGTATTCTATATGAGGCGCTTATCTCCAATGGCTGCGATATCTCTGCTTGTAATTACCGGAAAGCCTATGGAGGACAAACTCTCCCACCTGTGGAAAGCAACTATCAATGCTCTGTCCTAACTCAGACCGAGGCCATGTCTGCCCTTATTGATAACCGTCTCCAGCAAGTCGTATGGAACAAGCTCTATAAGCGCTCCATCGTAGAAGGTATCCTTTTCGAAAAAGGCAAATATCACGAAGATGAGTTCTGGTCCTATCAGGCTATTGGCCGTTGCGAAACCATCGCCGTCACAGATTATGTAGGACTAAATTACTTCCAGCGAGCCGACAGTATCATGGGTGAAACCTATTCCAAAAAGCGTTTGGATGCAATCGAGGCAAAGTTCCTCCGCCAGCAGTATTTAGATGAGCATTTCCCCGATCTCAAGAATCAAGGTCGGATCAATCTGCTCTTTACCTGCTTGTACCATGGTCAGCTTTGTCGAAAGCAACTCTCCGGTTCCGATTATAAAGAAGCTATTACCTATCTAAAATCTATTGTTAAACAAAATCATGTATCCATATCCGATTTGAAGTGTCATTCTTTTACGCATAAGCTGTGGATCATCTTGTGCCAAACAGTCTATACCCTTACCTGTTCCCTTCGTAATTTGTTAAAAATCGGAATGTAGATGATACATTTTATACGCAGTTAATCCTTCACCTCGTCTATTCCTATACTCTTATAACACTTATATACAGATTAAAAAATAAAAAATAAAATTTCAGCAGTCTCAGCCAACAGGAGATATAATATGAACATTGTTAAAAAAATTGCTAAAAAATTGTTTCACCATTCTTCTCCGGATAAAGAAGCTATGGACTATGCCTACGCTCATGGTTTTCGTTCAGGTTCTAACTTTCACTATAACAGTGGCTTTCCTATCGATGCCAATTTACCCTGGCTTATCTCGGTCGGAGATAATGTAACCCTTGCCACCGGTGTCAAATTATTGGCTCATGATGCCAGCACTCCCCATGTAGGGGTACACACAAAAATTGGAATTGTACAAATCGGAAACAATGTATTTATCGGTGCCAATTCCATTGTTCTCTGCAACACCCGCATCGGCGATAACGTCATTGTAGGTGCAGGTTCTGTGGTTACTCATGATATCCCCTCAAACAGTGTTTACGCCGGGAGCCCTGCTAAATTTGTTTGCTCTTTTGAAGAATTTGCAGCAAAACATCAAGCAAATCACGATTCTTATCCTCGCTTTCCACAGCACAAGTGGAATGAGTGGTCTTCCGCTTCTCCTGAGGAATGGGATAACATGAGAACACAGTTGCAAAACACCTATGGTTATTACTAACCATTTCCCCAATATTTTGGTATAAGGAGAGTTCCTATGAAAATCGCCATTGCCGGAACAGGGTATGTTGGCCTTTCCAACGCCGTGCTGCTGTCCCAACACAATGAGGTATATGCACTTGATGTGATCCCCGAAAAAGTCGAGATGATAAATTCCGGAAAATCTCCCATTGTAGACGCGGAGATTTCCGAATATCTCTCCACCCATCCCCTTCATTTGACCGCCACTACCGATGCTGCTCTTGCGTATAAAGACGCCGAAATCGTTGTAGTAGCAACCCCCACCAACTACGATACAGAAACCAATTACTTTGATACTTCCTCTGTAGAGTCTGTTATTGAGCAGGTACTCTCCTTAAACAGCCACTGCGTGATCATCGTAAAATCTACTGTCCCCGTAGGATATACCAAGGGTCTCCGCGCTCGGTACAATACGAACCGTATCCTGTTTAGTCCGGAATTTCTCCGAGAGGGCCGAGCCCTTTACGACAACCTGTACCCCTCCCGTATCATTGTAGGACTTCCCGAAAACGATCCCGAAATGGAAGTTGTCGCTCATACCTTCGCCGGACTTTTACAACAAGGCGCTATTAAGGAAAATATTCCTACCCTTTTTATCCAATCTACAGAAGCAGAGGCAGTAAAGCTCTTTGCCAACACCTACTTAGCACTCCGCGTCAGTTTCTTTAACGAACTGGACACCTATGCCGAGCTCCGCGAGTTAAACACTTCCCAAATTATCGAGGGCGTTTGTTTGGATCCCCGTATCGGTGCCCATTACAATAATCCCTCCTTCGGCTACGGCGGTTACTGTCTGCCCAAGGATACCAAGCAGCTTTTAGCTAATTTCCGAGATGTCCCGGAAAACATCATTGGGGCAATCGTAGATTCCAACCGCACCCGTAAGGACTTTGTTGCAGAACGAGTTCTGAAGAAAGCCGGTTATTATGATCGTGTGCCGGGTTCTGCCACGCCCATCGTGGGTGTCTACCGTTTAACCATGAAGGCCGGCTCCGACAACTTCCGGCAGTCCTCTATTCAGGGTGTCCTGAAGCGGATCAAGGCTCGGGGGGTAGAAGTCGTGATTTACGAGCCCACCTTAAAAGAGGATTCCTTCTATGGAGACCGCGTGATCCACGACTTAGAGCAGTTTAAGTCCATGTGCTCCGTAGTCATCGCAAACCGTTTTGCTGACGAATTGGAAGATTGTGCCGAAAAAGTCTATACCAGAGATATTTACCGGAGAGATTAAGAAATCCTCCTATGTGAAACATCTGATCAAGGAGATATATTATGAGTTTCAAGTACAAGATCACCCTATTCACCCCTACCTATAATCGTGCCTATATTCTCGATGTGCTGTATCGCTCTGTACAGAGACAGACCTACCGTAATTTCGAATGGATCATCATGGATGATGGATCCACGGACAACACAGAAGAATTGGTGCAAAGCTGGATGAAAGACGGAAACGATTTTCCCATTCGTTTTTACAAAGTTCCCAATGGAGGAAAGTGTCGTGCCATCAATCGTGGCTTAGATTTGGCAGAGGGCGAACTGTTCTTTATTATGGACTCTGACGACTACTTGACAGACGATTCTCTGGAAACTGTAGTAAAATGGGAAGCCACCATTGCCGGAAAGCCCGGATATTGCGGCGTAGCCGGCAACCGTGGCAGTAGTCCCACCGAGACGCCTAACACTTCTATCGAAAGTATGTACGGCGAAGGTGTCAACTTTATTGACGAATATGCCTATGTGCGCTATCCCGAATACACCGACAAGGTGATCGATGGTGAGCGGGCCGGTGTTTGGTACACCGAAATCCATAGAAAATATAAATATCCCGAATTCGAAGGAGAGAATTTCCTGACTCCCTGTATTTCATGGAATCGTATGGCCAATGACGGCTACAAAATCCGTATATTCCAGGATATCATCTGGATCTGTGAATATCGCGAAGACGGTCTTACAATGCAGGGAAACATGCGCTTCATCAAAAACCCTGCCGGCGCCGGTCTCTGCCTAAAAGAGAAAGCGCAATTCCTTCATTTCCCCTTGAAAGAACGGCTGAAGATGTGGTACACCTATTATTGCGACCATGCCTTCTGTGACGAGAAGTATCGATTAAGCAAACGGCAATGTGCAAAATATATCGGTGCTCCCCTGTCTGCAATCTGGGCATCAGCCATGGTCCACAGTCTATCACATATCTTTAAAAGGATGCGTAGAGAGAAATGAGAAATATTATTATTACCGGTGGCGAGCTATTTAACAAGGGTGCCCAGGCTATGACTTATCTAACCGTTTCCACTCTAAAGGAACGGTTCCCCCACCATAACATATATCTCCTGTCAGAGTTGGATTATGCTCGACCCGAGCAAGAACGGATGCAATATGCATTCCGTTTTATGGGTTGGTATCCCCCCAAATTTGCAAAAGCACAAAAAAATCCCATATTAAAATTGCTATATCGAATTAAAAACCGAGCCGAATTCTCTGAGGCAGAGAACATCTACAAAAATACAGATTTAATGGTAGATATCAGCGGATACGGCCTCGGTTCTGTATGGTCAGTTGCAGCTTGCAACAATTACCTTGATCATTTAGCATTTGCAAAAGCCTATCAAATTCCGGTCTACCTGCTTCCCCAGTCTTTTGGCCCCTTCGATTTTACAGGTGCTGAAGGGGCAACATTATTTTCTCGGTGCAAGGAACTCCTTCCTTATGCTAAAACCATTTTCGCCCGAGAACAAGAGGGGTATGATGCCCTTGTATCCAATTTTGGTCTGACCAATGTGCAACTGGCTAAGGATCTTGTTCTCTGCGGTGGAGAGCCGGATTTATCCGCTATTTTCACCGATCCAATCTCACCGGAGCTCCCCACCCTCAAAGAACATGCTGTAGGAATCATTCCCAATCGGCGCAATACCGTTGTGGGGGATAATGCCTCTGTACTCGAAAGCACCTATATTTCTCTCATAGAGCATCTTCTCTCCCAGGGGAAGGAAATCTATCTTCTCTGCCACAGCACCCATGATATCGACCTTTGTCGTAATCTGAAGGAAGCCTTTCCGGACAACAACTCCGTTGTCTATTTAGATCGCGAGTTCAGTTGTTTGGAATTTAACGAATTGGTAAAGAGTTTTGACTATCTCGTTGCCTCTCGCTTCCATTCTATCGTCCACGCCTACAAAAACGGTGTCCCCTGTATCGCACTAGGATGGGCTGACAAATACCGTCAGCTTCTTGGCTTATTTGATCAAACCGACTATCTCTTCGATGTGCGAGAAAAATTAAACATTTCCTCACTTAAAAAAGCTGCGGACAATCTCAATCAATCTCGAGAGAAAGAGTCCCTGATTATCCAGGGAAAGTTGCCTGCTCTCCGAGCCCAAGATGTACTCCGCACCCTTTCTTTTACCTAAGGAGCACCCATGAAGATTGAACGAACAAAAAACACAGTTCGGAACATTTTTGCCGGATCCCTAAACCGGATCATCAATTTTTTACTCCCCTTTGTTTCCAGAACTGTTATACTGTATATCTTAGGTACCAAATATCTGGGCTTAAGCAGTCTTTTTTCCTCGATCCTGAGTTTCTTAAGCCTGACAGAGTTAGGAATCGGTAATGCACTGGTCTTCAGTATGTACAAGCCCATTGCAAACAACGATACCGATACTTTACGCGCCCTTCTAAATACTTATCGCAAGCTCTTCCGCATTATTGGAATCGTAGTCTTGTGCATTGGTCTATCCATCACACCTTTTTTAGGCAACATTATTAAAGACGAGCTTCCTGCGGATATTAATGTATATATCCTCTATATCATCTATTTGTTGAACTCCGTACTCAGCTATTGGCTCTTCGCCTATAAGAATGCGATCCTGCAGGCTCATCAGAGGAACGATGTCGAAAGCAATATAGCTTCTATTGTAACGCCGGCTTCCTACATTGTGATGTTGCTATCTCTCTTCCTTACCAAGAATTATTATCTGTATGTAATATGGCTCCCCATTTTCACAGTAGTTACCAATGTCGTTAGAGCCATCTATGTAAATCGCCACTTCCCTAACCTGAAACCCAGCGGATCAATTTCTAAATCATTAAGCAAATCTATTACAAAAAAAGTTGCCGCTTTAATAGGCACCAAATTAAACACTGTTGTACTAAATGCAGCGGACAACCTTGTTATGTCCGCCTTCCTGGGTTTAAGCATCATCGCTATATACGGGAACTATCACTATATTATGACTTCCATTACCGGGTTCCTTGGCATTGCCTACTCCGCTATGACAGCCGGATTGGGGAACAGTCTTCAGACAGAGTCTACCGAAAAGAACTACCGAGATTTCAATAAGCTGTCCTTTATGAATTCCTGGCTCGTTGGTTTCTGTACTGTCTGCCTTGTCTGCCTATATCAGCCATTTATGGAAATTTGGGTAGGCACCGAGCTTATGTTCCCCATGTATGTCGTTTTGCAAATCAGCCTGTACTTCTACATCTACATGATTCGCAAGATCCCCGTCGTATACAAGGATGCCGCCGGAATCTGGTGGGAAGACCGTTTCCGTCCCTATGTATGCATGATAGTCAATGTCGTTCTTAACGTTTTTCTGGTGCAACGCATTGGTATTTCCGGTATTATTCTGTCTACTGTAGCTTCCCTATTGATCTCCATTCCCTGGGAAAACTACACTATTTTCAAGTATATCTTCCACTGCAGTTCTAAAAGCTACTACCTTAAGATGTTCACTTACGCATTTACCATGCTTATAGGCGGTGGGATCACATACTGGATCTGTAGCCAGCTTGGTAATAGCATTGCCGCCCTTTTGTTACGCATCCCTATTTGCATAATTGTTCCCAATCTTATTTTCTGCCTGTTTCATTTCCGCAGACAAGAATTTAAAGATTCCACGGAAATGGCAAAACGCATTCTAAAACGCCAATTTTAGTTCTTTGAAAGGAGCCCTTATGCCCCATCCCACCATCCGAACCACGACCGATGCAGGACTTTGCACTTCTTGTGGCATGTGCAAGGGTATCTGTCCTAAGAACTGCATAACATGGGAACGATCCCACGGCATGTACCTTCCCAAGATCAATGACAGCCTCTGCGTTCATTGTGGGCTGTGTGTCTCTGTGTGCCCGGGTTTAGGTCATAACTATCCAGGCTCCGATTCCGCTTTGTCTGCTGTTACAGGTTCTGTATTGGAATCCTATAACGCTTGGAGCCATGATGCCACACTGCGCCATGATGGTGCTTCCGGTGGAGTTGTATCTACGGTGGTTCGCGAGCTATTATCCAAAGGCCTGTATGAAAGCGTTTTTTGTTTAGACTCGTATAATTACGGTTCTCAGTTACGTACCGCACGGTATACCGCAGAAGCATTCCCTTCTTCTACGCAGAAGTCTCGCTATCTTCCGGTCTCCCACGAAAATGCGATTCTTTACATGAAAGCCCATCCTACCGAGCGAATCATCCTTATAGCAACCTCTTGCTGTTTGCGCGGACTCACTTCGGTAATCCAAAAGCAAAAATTAGATCGGGACAACTATCTGTTGATCGGTCTATTCTGTGACAAAGTTTTCCAATATAACTTTATTTCCTACCTGGCAGACCGGTATTGCACAGGCGCACCCCTTTCTGCTATGCACTTTAAGAATAAAGAAAGCGGCGGATGGCCCGGAGATATGAAGCTTTTCCCGGAAAACGGCGACAGTTTCTTTATCCCTATTACAGAGCGAGCACGGCTAAAAGAGTATTTTATGCCGGAGAGATGCTTGTATTGTGTGGATAAGCTGAATGTCTCCGCTGACATTTCCTTGGGAGATAACTATACCGGGCAGGACTCATCCTCTTTGGGCAGTAACTCTGTTCTGATCCGCACACAGCGCGGTTTATCCGCATGGCAAGCTACTTGCCATACATTGGAGTTCCGTCCTATAGATATTCCCTCTGTTCAAAAAGCTCAGTATCTGGAAAATCGGCTGGATAATTTGTGCTATGGAGACTTGAAATCCCCGACCTCAAACTTAAATACCGGCGTCCCAAGGACGCAAACCCCCGATATCTTTCGACAAGCGTGGAATATTCGTCTGAAGCGCCTTCGTTCCGGCGCTGTTTATGATCATTCCCCCAATCTCTTGCATAAACAACTCCGGGCCGATGAAAAAAAACCGAACCTGATTCGTCGTTTTCTCCGTCGTTTTCGAGGTTATATTTCTCGAATTATTCATCGTTAATACAAACTCCTGCAAGGTTTCCCATATTTTTATCGAGTTTCTCTGTTTTCGGATAAATCAGTTTTATCCTGTGGTTGAAATATTACAAGATATTATAAAGGCAGGTATCGTACAATGAGTATTAAATTATTCGTAATGGATGTTGACGGCACCATGACAGATGGTCATATCTACATTGGCTCTTCCGGCGAGATGATGAAAGCCTTTGATGTGAAGGATGGGTATGCCATTTATCATATGCTCCCTGCCCATAACATTGTCCCGGTGATTATCACCGGGCGTAGTTCTGAGATCGTTGCTACCCGTGCCAAAGAACTGAAAATCACAGAACTGCATCAAGGTGTCTCTGACAAATTAGCTGTTCTCGCTGCAGTAGCCGCCAAATACAATGTCACCCCCGATCAGATCGCCTATATTGGGGATGACCTAAACGACTTAGACGCCATGTCTTACTGTGGTCTTTCTGCCTGCCCCGCCGATGCTGTCCCAGAGGTCTTAGACACCGTAAAATACATCTGCAAATACAACGGCGGTCGCGGTGCTGTTAGAGAGTTTGTAGAACACGTAATAAAGGAGTAACACCTTTTATGAGTTTTAATTCATATGAATTTATCCTATTACTTCTTCCGATCTCCCTAATATGCTATTATAGTGCAACCCGTCTTATTGGGAAATCCGCAGGAAAAGTAGTTCTTTTCCTGACATCTATTATTTTTTATGCCCGCTATGATCTTCGTTGTTTGGGCATTCTTCTATCTGTCACCCTGTTAAACTATGTATTTTCTATTCTTTTACATCGCGACCAGAATAAATTCACGCTGGCATGCGGAATTTTACTAAATGTTCTCACATTATCTTTCTTTAAGTATTTTTCCATCCTGTCTAACAGTATCTCCGCCGCCCTAAGTACCGGTCTTGATTTGCAAATCTTATTCCCCCTGGGCATCAGTTTCTTTACCTTTCAGCAGATCGCATATTTAACAGATATCTTCCGCCAAGAAGTTCCAATCTGTAGTTTTACAGATTATATGCTTTTTGCTACCTATTTCCCCAAAATAGCCCAAGGTCCAATTATCTACCACAATGAATTTCTCCCCCAGTTACAACAGCTTCCCACTCGTCCCTGTGGAGATTCCTTCGCAAAGGGGCTTTATTCCTTCGCAATCGGTTTAGGAAAAAAAGTTCTCCTCGCGGAGTTATTGGGTAAAATTGTGGATTACGGACACGGTTCTATCGCCTCCCTTAATTCACTGGAAGCTATTTTAGTAATTTTAGCCTATACCTTCCAGCTATACTTCGATTTCTCAGGTTACTGCGATATGGCAGTTGGTATTTCTCAACTGTTTGGCATTCACCTTCCCCAAAACTTTAACTCTCCATACAAAGCTCTTAGTATTGACGACTTCTGGAAACGTTGGCATATTACGCTAACTCGTTTCCTAACAAAGTACATCTATATCCCACTTGGTGGAAACCGAAAGGGGACAATTCGAACATACTTAAATATCCTGATTGTTTTCATAATCAGCGGTATTTGGCATGGTGTTGGACTTTCCTTCCTTTTCTGGGGATTACTCCATGGTGTCGCGCAAATGTTGAGCCGAATTTTCAAGAAAGCCTATTCTTATATCCCAAAAGCTGTACAATGGTTCTGTACTTTCATTTTCGTAAATATAGCATGGGTTTATTTCCGTTCGACTACCCTCGGCAATGCACATAAGTTATTTTCACGCATTTTCAGCGGAGGTTTCTCTATAAATGCCGAACTTGCAGAATCTTTACGACAAAACACCTTTATCAGCGCATTGGCTCAATTTATTCCCATGTCGTACATTCTGATAGGTCTGATATCCCTCTGCTTCGGTATTGTGTTGTGTTCCCCTAATACCGCTGCTCTTACACAAAAATTCCGTCCCAACATCAAAACACTGATTTTTACCTTATTGATACTACTTCTCAGCATTCTTTCCCTATCGGGTGTAGGCGGATTCCTTTATACAAACTTCTGAGGAGGACTCTTTATGAATGCTAAAAAGTGGATCATCATTCTCCTTTCGCTACTGCTTGTATTTGTTTTCACATTTGCAACGGTAATGTACTTTACCGATCCTCTACTCCAATACGGTAGCGAAAAATCCATATTCTCCTATTACGAATATACAGAAATGTATTCTAATCCCGGAATCGCCAAAAACTATACATATGATACCGTTCTTGTAGGCACTTCAATGATCCAGAACACAAACGTAGATGAATGTGATGAACTCTTGGGTTGTGATATGGTTCGACTTCCGTATTCCGGTGGCACAACATACAACATGAAAACTATTTTGGATGTCTGTTTTGAAAACAATTCCGGTATCGAACAGGTATATTGGGAGTTAGATCAGTTTCAGATTTTAGGAAGTAGTACAACTCCTCGTTATCCACTTCCTGAATACTTGTATAACAATAGCATCTGGGATGATGCATCTTATCTCCTAAACTTGGATATATTTTACCACTACACAGTAAATAACGTTTTAGGAACGTTGCGAGGACAAGTAGCTTCTGCTGAGCGGCGCGGAGACACTTTTTCCGGAACATTCTCAAGGGAAGCACTTATACAGAGCTATTCTCGACCCCCGATCTCAGTTGACCACAGTTCATTTTCCCAACAAAAAAGTATTGTTGATGCAAATCTTAATCGAAACATCCTCCCATTGTTAGAGTCTCATCCGGACACTAAGTTCACCTTTATCTTTGTTCCCTTTAGCATGCTATATTGGGATTCTGATTTGCGAAAGGGAAATTTTGATGCAGTAATGGATGCAACATTATACACCATTCAGACACTTTTGGAATACGAAAATGCAGAAGTCTATTTCTTTCAAGACCGATGGGATATTGCAACCAATTTAGATAATTACAAAGACCTCTCTCACTTTGGTCCGTGGATCAACAGCTATATAACCCAAGCGATTGCTACAGAAGATGGAAAACTAACAAAAGATGCCTGTGTAGAAACCATCGAATCAATGCGCTCTTTCGTTCACAATTACGACTTTGAGTCTATTTTCTCCGGCACTTCGTAACATTTCAATGAAAAGAATTATAATAATATCTTGTTGTTTTTTTGCTCTCTCCGGTTTTTGGCTGATCCTTGGTTTTTGCATTCCCAAGTGGAGTGTTAAGTTGACAGAGTATCAGATCACGTCGGATAAGATAGATGCCCCTATTCGCATTGTTGAGATTTCTGACCTCCACTGTGGTGATTTGGGGGATAAGCTCCCTACCATAGTTGCAGAACAGGAACCAGATCTGATTCTTTTCGTAGGAGATATTGTCGATGCTTCCATCGAGGATATTTCCGTCTCCCTATCTGTTTTGGAAAATCTTTCCTCTATTGCGCCACTCTACGTTTCCTTAGGGAATCATGAGCGGGAATATGAAAATACATACGGTGTAGATCTTGTCTCTGCTTTTGAAAATGCCGGGGCTACTGTCCTACAAAATACCTATGAAGAAATTTCGGTTAAGGGTCAAATCATTCGGCTCGGTGGTATTTACGGCTATTGCCTACCGGCTAATGTAGAAGAAGCTCGTACATCGGATACTGCCTTCCTCTCGGATTTTCAAAACACAAATCGATACACTCTCTTATTGGCTCACATGCCCGTATGCTGGATGATAAACGGTAGCTTAGACTATTGGGACGTAGATTGTGTCCTTTCGGGACACAGCCACGGAGGTCAAGTCATCCTTCCATTCGTAGGCGGTCTCTATGCTCCGGATCAGGGCTGGTTCCCCGGAAAATGCAGTGGATATTTCCAGTCAAATCGCAAGCACCTGATCGTCACCACCGGTTTAGGCGGCACCACTCCCGTTCCCCGGTTTTGGAACCGACCGGAAATTGTAATTATAGATATCTTTTCCAAATAATTTTTTGATTTAAAAACTTTCATTGTCCAAACTCAATCTCATATGGAGCTTATTATGACAAAAAACGTGCTTACTTATTTAGAAACCGCTGTTGCTCACTATCCGGATAAAACATCTGTATCTTATCGAAATGACAGCTACACGTATAGAGATCTTTTATCTATTTCCAAAAAAATTGGTGCCCATATCCGTCAAACAAATCTAACAGGTTCCCCTATTGCTGTATTTGCCCATCACAGCATAGAAACCATTGCATGCTTCATGGGGGTTCTCTATAGCGGAAATTACTACGTTCCCATTGATCCTACTATGCCTATCGACAAGATGAAAGCAATTTTTGATGATGCCCAATTTACTATTGCTCTGGGTCTTAATAGCGATCAACCATTATCGGAGGCCCTCTCCTTTAACGGCGTATTTATCTCTCCAAGTAGCCCTGCCAATCCCTTCGAAAATATTGAAATTCCTCAAATTGACGAAGATACTCCAATTTATATGGTTTATACTTCCGGATCCACCGGACGTCCTAAAGGGGTCTTAAAGAGTCACAAGGCTGTCATTTCCTATATAGAGGCCTACTGCTCCACTTTTTCATTTAGCAATGATGAAGTCATCGGCAACCAAACTCCATTCTATTTTGATGCATCTGCTAAAGACATCTATCTCATGCTAAAGTTGGGCTGTACTATGGAAATCTTGCCTTCAACCTTATTCTCTCTCCCTCCCGAGTTGATAGATTATCTGAATTTAAAGAAAGTTACGTTCGCTTCGTGGGTTCCAACTGCCATCTCAATCGTCGCTCAGCTAAATCCATTCTCCATGGTTAAGCCCGAATTCCTAAAAAAAGTTTTCTTTGTTGGCGAAGTCATGCCTATGAAACACCTGAACAAATGGCGCTCTGCCCTTCCAAACATCCAATATGTTAATCTGTACGGATCATCTGAAATCGCGGGCATTTGTTGTTATCACGAGGTTCAGGGTGACTACGCCGATGATTCCATTCTTCCCATGGGCAAAGCTTTATCAAACACGAAAATCTATCTTCTTGACGGAGATCAAGTTATCACAGAGTCTAATCATCTGGGCGAATTGTATCTGGTCAGCGATGCCCTTGCACTTGAATACTACCACGATCCTGAAAAAACTCAGAACGCATTTCTTTCCAGAGACTTTGGCAATGGTCTCGTACGATGTTTTAAAACCGGTGATTTGGCCCAGTACGACGAAAATGGGAATCTGCTTTTCGCCTCTCGCACAGACTCTCAGATCAAACACATGGGGCATCGTATTGAGTTAGGTGAAATTGAGGCAGTTGCCAATGCACTCCCCCAAATTGATCGTTGTTGCTGTTTGTATCAAGCTGTAAAAAAGAAAATTATTCTATTTTGCCAACTCTCCCCCGAAACAGAGGCTACCGGTCAGGAAATCCGGAGCATTCTAAGAACCAAGTTGTCTGACTACATGTTACCCGCTAAAGTAAATATTGTGGACAAACTTCCTCTAAACCAAAACGGAAAAATTGATCGCCAAAAACTAAAAGCATTATTATAAACTAAAGGAGAACACTATTATGGAAGAACTGCTTGAAATTATGACAGAAATCAATCCTGACATTGATTATGATACCGAAGATAACCTTATCGACGGAAAAGTATATGATTCTCTGAGCATTTTAACTTTGATCACTCAAATATGTGATACTTTCGACATCGAAATTGGTCCCAAGTGGATGCGAAATGAAAACTTTAACAGCATTCATAAGATTTGGGCAATGATACAATCTATCCAAGAAGACGAATAAATTTCTTTTAAATTCATTTGAAGAGAGAACTATGCCATGTCCATTACATCTTTGAGTTTTATATTTTTTTTAATTGCAACATTCGTTTTGTATTATGCCATCCCAAAACGCTTTCAGTGGATCATTCTTCTGGTTTCCAGCATAGGCTTCTATGTAGCCGGTGGATTCCAGCATAGTATCTACATTCTAATTACAGCAAGTACTATATATCTGGCTACAATTTGTCTTCAACATCAAACTGTAGCTCGAAAAAAACACCTAAAAGAGCACAAGGACTCTCTTTCCAAAGAAGAAAAAACAGCCTATAAAGCCGGCATGCAAAAAAAACGCAAGATGATTATGTTGCTTGCTCTTCTGCTTAATATAGGGTTGCTATGCGTTTTTAAGTATTTCCACTTCGTCCTTGAACAGGTAAATGCTGTTATCTCAGCTTTTGGTGGAACCGGTATTGAAGACACGTATCAAATCATTGTTCCTCTCGGCATCTCCTTCTATACTTTTCAGGCGGTAGGTTATCTACTGGATGTTTACTGGGAAAATGTTGAGCCGGAAAAAAACTATTTCAAAGTACTTCTTTTTGTTTCATTTTTTCCCCAAATTACCCAAGGTCCTATTAGCGAATACGAAAAATTCTCTACCGAGTTATTCACCCCCCATTCTTTTACATATAAGAATTATTCTTGGGGTTTCCAGAGAATGGTGTGGGGATTTTTTAAAAAGATGCTCATTGCAAATGTCCTTAGCCCCTATGTCAGCGATGTCTTTGCAAATTATCCCAACTACACCGGTATAACAACTCTCATTGGTGCATTCATGTACAGTATCCAGATATATGCAGATTTTTCCGGCTACATGGATATCATGTGTGGTTTCTGCGAAATGCTAGGAATTCGACTCACCGAAAACTTTGAGCGTCCCTATTTCTCAAAATCCGTTGCCGAATACTGGCGTAGATGGCACATGAGTTTGGGTACATGGTTTAAAAAATATATCTACTTCCCCATTGGCATGTCCTCTTGGAGTAGAAAGCTGGCTAAAACCACTCGTAATAAAATGGGAAAACACTTCAGCGACAGCTTCCCTGCTACAATTGCTCTAGTTGTTGTATGGACCGCCACCGGTCTATGGCACGGGGCTAGTTGGGCATATATTGCCTGGGGTCTTGTGAACGGACTCTTTATAATTTTTTCTCTCTGGATGGAACCTGTTTATGTCAAAACAAAGTCCCTTCTCCATATCCGTGAATCTAACAGTTGGTGGAGAGTCTTTCAAGTCCTGCGTACCTTTATTTTAGTAACATTTATCAAAGTTCTCCCAGAGGTTGGGACCTTAAGAGACGGTATCGGTCTTTGGAAAAATATACTCCTAAATTGGGACATTCCTTCCTCCATTAGTACCCTTCTTCCCTTTATAAATTTCTCAGCCCCGGTTTATCTTGTCAACTTTGCACTTGCATGCGGTGGTACAATTCTGCTATTCATCATTTCCCTACTTCAACGAAAAGAGTCTTTCCGATGCAAATTCAACAAGCTCCCTCTCGGAATACGTATTTTTATATTGGCTGGTTTTATCGTAATTACATTCTCTTTCGGAACAGCCGCATCCTGGGGAATAGGAGGTTTTATGTATGCCCAATTTTAAACGCGCTCTAATTTCCACTGTTGCATTAATTCTTCTTGTGATTCTGATTTCCGCCCTTTTGACTATCCCGTATCTACGCTCAGAGTCAGACTATTATCTGGACAGAAACACCCGTAAGGATCTTGCCGGTCAAATCAACACATTGATTCTTGGATCATCACATGCGCTTACTGCATTCGATACTTCAATCATAGATGATCAACTGCAGTGTTCCAGCTATAACCTCTCAGGCATCAAAATGACCTTGGATAATCGATACCATTTGCTTGAAAAAGAATTATCTCGCAACCCTATTGACACCGTCATACTAGAGTTATCCTATGATGCCTTTACTAGGGTTGAAGACGAAGAGTATGCATATGGCGATGAGCCCACTATAGCACGAATGGATAGTTTTTCTGAGCGAGTTTACTATATGGCTAAGCATATGCCTTTGAATGATTGGCTAAATCTATATAGTCGACAAATAAGTAACGGTATTTCTTTCTAC
>JAZREB010000250.1:0-2220 GCA_045660585.1 Faecousia sp.
TGGTGATCCCAATGCCATCCAGGCCCGTATCCATGAGATCAAGTCCTCTATCGCTGTGACCACCTCCGACTACGATCGTGAGAAGCTCCAGGAGAGACTGGCCAAGCTGTCCGGCGGTGGTGGTGTCATCCGTGTCCGCGCACAGAGCGAGGTTGCTATGAAGGAACAGACGCTCCGTGTTGAGGATGCTCTGAATGCTAACCGTGGCGATGTTGAAGAAGGCATCGTAGCAGCTGGCGGCACTGCCTATCTTAACGCTATCCCCGCTGTCGAAGCTCTTCTGGAAGAGCTCACCGGCGACGAGAAGACCGGCGCTTCCATCATTGCAAAGGCTCTCCAGGCTCCCATCCGTCAGATCGCAGAGAATGCCGGTGTTGACGGCTCCGTAGTCTATGAGAAGATCAAGAACAGTGGCAAGATCGGCTACGGCTACAATGCCTACACCGCCGATTACTGCGACATGATCCCCAACGGCATCGTCGATCCCACTAAGGTCACTCGCTCCGCTCTCATGAATGCGGCCAGCATCTGCGCCTGCATCCTGACCACCGAGTCCCTGATCGTGGATAAGCCCGATCCCGCCGCTGATGCAGCAGCCGCTGCTGCCGCAGGTGGCATGGGCGGTATGTATTGATCCAATACCTCTAAACCCCATAAATAACCCACAGGGCTATCCTGCCAACCACGGCAGGATAGCCTTGTTTTCCGTGCGCCCGGCGGGCGCACTAGCAAGGGGAGGATCCCTTAAAAAGAGATCCTCCCTCAATGTTTTTCAATAAATACAATTCCCGATCAGGAGCCGGAGAAATAGGATGCCGTTGCATCGCCGTATTTCATCATTGCCACAAGGAGATCCTTGGTCAATTGCGTCGTTGTTTCGCGATCCATATTGGATCTCGCATAGCTTTCGATGCTATAGGTTCGGGTATTGCTTACAACCTGCCCCTCTTCATTCTCGACCTCTATGGTAATCACAGTACGCATCTGCGTAGCATTTAAGCCATGGAAATTGACCTTGTAGTATTTGGAATTGGCGTCATAGACAAAACCCTCTGCAGGAATCGTCTGCTTCACAACCTCTCCGTCGCTGTTTTCATAGGTGATCACAAGCTGAAGTCCCTCAGGAGTTTCGACTGTCCCCAGCTTTACGTAGAAATTCATTTCAACCCGATCTTCCAGTCCCAGAGAAATACCCACAATTGTCACAGGGAAGCTATTGCCACCTGCATTATTTGTTGCATAAGACTTGATCTCCGGAGCCGTCTGGGTTGCGTAGATCTGGGCTTCCTGTACGATCTCGGATGCATTGGCATAGTTTTCTGCCTTGTTGTTGTATTGGAACACCTGCTGTGCCAGAGTACCGTAGTTCAGCAGATCCACAAGCAGCTTATTCAGTGTCGGAGACTGTACCTTCCGGATCATGTTGGTAGCATATTGAACCACGCTGTATTCTCTGGTCTCGCCTACAACAAGGATACCATTGACGGTTGCATAGAGGGTAGCATAAACCTTGCTACTCATTTCCTTTGCGGTCAGTTCGTTATAATTGTACATACGGCTGGGGATCCCGCCACCAATATTGCCAACATAGTCTGTCAGGGTAACTGTTCCTCTTTCTGTAAGAACATTTCCCTGTGCATCGTAGAGTTCTTTTTCTACCAGAACATATGCATCGGTATAGCCTTCCAGCGTTCTATTCGCCACATAGAAATTCATGGCAATATTGCTTTCAAGGCTCAGAGAAATAGAACGGAATTTCAGAGTCTTCTGTTCAAAGCTTCCCTTTACGGTAACATCTCCCTCAGGCATAAGGAAGGTGTAGTATACCTTCCCATTCTCCACGTGGGAAGTAATGGGGAGAGAAACCGCTTCTTCATTCTCAGTCAAATAGGTAGCTGTCAACGCCTGCAGGAGATATTTTTCCTCTGCTACTGCATCGATACGGATCTCATAGCCGGGAAGTGCTGTGTCCTCACTAAGGGTCAGTCGTCCACCAATCACTTCCTCCACAGTGATCTCATAGTTGGAAATCACCATATAGAGCTCCTTATGCCCATCTGCATTTTCCTTTTCCGCTACAGTAAATCCGGCCATTGCGGAATAGAAGGGAACTGTCTCGGTGCCGAAGGCATCCCAGCCTTCAACGATCAGCTGGGGAGCGTTTGCGGTGGGTTCTGCGTAGGTATATACGGAGAAGGTATCCTCACCCGTAAGGGGAGC
>JAZREB010000251.1:0-4278 GCA_045660585.1 Faecousia sp.
CATCCGTTCTGTAAGGAACGGATATCATTCGCTCCAAGGGAGCGATAAACTGTGATTTGGTGTGGGATCAGACATTCTTTAGGACGGAGCCGGCGGTGGTGCCGGTGGCTTTGCCACGATGGTGAGCGATTTGACCGGCTACGAAAACATATTCCATGCCGGTGGAAAGCTGTCGAGGCTCCACAAAGGTACTGTGTTCTCGCAGATCCTCCGGGCGGAAGACGGCAATGTCGGCATCATAGCCCGGTTTTAACATACCCTTTCCCTGTAGTCCCATGGCCTTGGCAGGGAGGGCGGTTGCTTTCCGCACGGCTTCTTCTAAGGTCAGCACTTTTTTATCCAACACATACCGCTGGATCAGACGGGGATAGGTGCCGTAGACTCTGGGGTGGGGAAGACCCTTGGCCGGATATGTGGCATCGGAAATAACGGAGCTGTAGGGATCCTTTAAGATGGTGCAGATATCTTCTTCACTATTGATCTTGTCGATCATGGTCACGGCGCACCGTTCATCTGCTAAGAGCTTACACAGGCAGGCAGTGGGATCCATGGACAGGATATCCGAGATCTCCGTCATGGTTTTGCCGATGAGCCCTTGATATTCTGCAGAGGGCAGGGAACTGACAATAATATTGTCCCATCCGATCATTTGGGCAATGTTGTCAAAATCTCTGCCGGTTGCAATGCGATGGCGGAGCTCGTCAATCTTCTCCGGTCTGCGGAGCCGTTCCACAATGGCATCTACGCCCCCTGCCAGATAGTCCGGGGGTAGCAGATGCAATAACTGTGTAGAGCCTGCTTCATACAAATATACATCACAGCTCACATCTACCCCCTCTTGCCTGGCTCGCTCCATAATGGTCAGGGCGGTGGGGATCTTGTTGCCCCAGTTTCGCATGCCCATGGCCTTTAGGTGGCTGATACGGAGGGGGCAGTTTAGGGCTTTGGCTACGGTGACCATCTCTTCAATGGCTTCACAGACCATGTCTCCCTCTTCTCGCATATGGACGGCGATGGGGTACTTGTTATCCTGCAAGGGCGCCAGCGCTCGGATCAGAGAATCTGTGGAATAGAAGCACTCCGGGGCATAGCCCAGACCCAGGGAAACACCTAAGGCACCCTGATCAAGGGCATCTTCGATCCGTTTGTGGATGGGGGCGTAGTCTGTGGGATCCTCCGGCACGTAACCGCAGACATCACTGCGGACGGTGCCACCGCCTACCATCATGCCTACGTTGATAGGCAGATTGTTCAGGGCACCCAGATACTCTCCCATAGAGCCGGTGGGGATATTGGGATCCAATTCCCCCGTAACCGGCTGTAAATATCGCAAAAGGGCATCCCGATGGGCATCTCCGAAAGGAGCCAGAGACAGACCGCAGACACCGCTCACAATCGAGGTCAGCCCCTGTGCCAACTCCAATTCTCCGAAGCCGGGGCGGAACACCTCTGCATCTCCATGGCGGTGGATATCAATAAAACCGGGGGTCACGATGTAGCCTGCTACAGACAGTTCTTCCCGTCCCTGCAGATCCTGCCCGATGGCGGCGATTTTTCCGTTCTCTAAGGCAATATCTGCCACAAACCCGGCCTTGCCGGTGCCGTCAATTAAGGTACCGCCTTTTAAAACACACTCAAACATAAGGAACCCTCCTTTTCTGTATACCATGTATCTTACCACCTTTTCGGCAAAATGCAAGAGGAAGGGGACAGAATCTGCGGAATTTCTACATCCTGTGACTTGATTTTTCCCCTGACCTTGGGTATAATAAAGAAAAAACATAAGGAGGTCACATCATGGCTGTTAAGATCGAAAAGGATACCATTATCGGTAGCGTTCTGGATATCGCTCCTCAGACTGCCCCCCTGTTCCAGGCCATCGGCATGCACTGCCTGGGTTGCCCCTCTGCTCGTGCAGAGACTGTTGAGGAAGCTTGCATGGTTCACGGCGTAGATTGCGAAGCATTCCTGAAGCAGGTCAACCGCTTTATTGAGGCTTGCGAAGCCAACGCCTAAACACAGAACATGGGACTGCTTCACTTAGGATTTTCTTAGGTGTGGCAGTTCTTTTTATGGAGAGGACACTATGAAACTACCTATTTCCAAACGACTCCTTGCCTGCATTGCACAGGTGCCTCAGGGAGCCCGTGTGGCAGATATCGGGGCAGATCACGGTTATTTGTCCATAGAATTATTGCAAACCGGCAGAGCAGTTTTTGTCCATGCCAGTGAATTGCGGGCGCAACCTTTGCAAAAGGCAATAGACAATGCCCAAAAATTCGGTGTGGCGGATCGAATGCGCTTTTCCCAAGCCGATGGTTTAGCCGCCGTAGACCCCCAACAGGTAGATACCATCGTCTGTGCCGGCATGGGTGGGGATCTCATCGGACAGATCATAGCCACCGCCCCCTGGACTAAGGATCCTAAATACACCCTGATCCTCCAGCCCCAATCCTCCGGCAACGATCTGAGACGGCAGTTGGGAGAAATGGGCTTCGGCATTGAGGGAGAAACTTTGGTAGAAGACGGAGCCTTCCTCTATCAGGTTTTGCGGTGTCGTTTCGGCAACCCCATGGAACTGACACCGGGACAGCAGTATGTTTCCCCTGCCCTTTTAGGCAGTGGGGATCCTCTGCTCCCTGCATATATGGATCGGATCATCCAATCTCTGACCCAGGCAGTAGCGGGCATTTCCAAGGCTACCACCCCCAGACCCCATCTGCCCTATTACCAAACTGCACTGGAACAGGTGCGAGAAATGAGGGACAACTATGATCACGGTACAAACCATTCATGATTTTTTAAAGGCCCTTGCCCCGGAGCATATGGCATACGAGTGGGATCATGTTGGGCTCCTGTGCGGTCGATCCGATCGGGAGGTTAAAAAAATCCTGGTAGCCCTGGATCCCTTCACTCCTGTCTGTGAGGAAGCGAAGGAATTGGGCTGCCAGCTCATCGTTACCCATCATCCGATCCTGTGGAAGATCGACACTGTAAACGATTCCACTATTACAGGTCGTGATATGATTTATCTTATCGAAAACGGCATTTCTGCTCTGAATGCCCACACGAATTTGGATTGCGCCCCCGGGGGTGTCAACGATTGCCTTGCAGGCAAATTGGGCTTGGAGAATGTCCAAGTCATCGATCCCATGGGATCCGACGAACAGGGTAGACCCTACGGTCTCCTGCGGGGTGGGGAAATTGCACCCACAGAGCCGGAAGTCTTTGTTTCCCATGTAAAAACTGCTCTGGGTTGCGGGGGCGTCCGTTTTGTAGCAGGCTCTCGTCCCGTTACCAAGGTAGCCGTAGGCGGCGGAAGCTGTGGAGATTCTATTTACCGCATCCGAGAGCTGGGCTATGATGCCTTAGTCACCGCCGATTGCAAGTACAACCAGTTTGCAGATGCCTACGAATACGGTATCACCCTTGTAGATGCAGGCCATTTCCAAACGGAAAATCCCGTCTGTGCTTATCTGGCGGAAAAGCTGCGGGATGCCTTCCCGGAGGTGGAAGTGATAGAGTCCGCCGTCCATAAGGATCATATCCGTTTTGCATAAGGAGAGCGCTATGGATTTCGGAAATAACTTGGAGATCATGAGAAAGAAGTGGGACAAGGGCTTACGGCTTTTTGGCTACTTACCCAGACCTTACTGGATCTTTAATCATCCTCTGTTTCAAACCTACAAGGACAAGTGGGCTCTCAGAAAGCATGGAAAGGTCTACTACGCCGCATTGGTGCAAGCTAATGAGAAAATGTTCCAACCTATTCGTGCAGATAATATTCCCGGGAACCCCGGTGCCTTGCTGTATAGCACAGGAACCTATGAAAGGGCTCCGGAAGCCTTGCGGGAGATCGCAGGACAGCTTTATGATTACAAAAATACAGACAAAGCACCGGAGGCGTGGAAGCAGATCGTAGAGCAGATATCCGATGAACATAGCTATAATTGGCACCAATCCTTAGATTTGGGAAACAGGGAGGCAGACCGCATATATTATACGCCCATAATGTTCTTCCGTCAGCATTTGCCCAAGGATCAGTTGTTGGGCTCCATTTTCCCTATTGTTATTGCACCGGATCACTGCAGATCCGTTATGGTCCTGCCTAAGAGATATTGGACAAAGGAAATGAAGAACCACTTTATTAACGGGTTGTAAAAAGAAAATTAAATAAGAAAATGGGAGAAAGCAGTTGTTTTTCTCATTTCTCTGTGATATAATACTCTAAGAAATTTCTCCACGAAGGGAAGTAATACTATGTCAGGACATTCCAAA
>JAZREB010000252.1:0-3613 GCA_045660585.1 Faecousia sp.
AACAGCATTCAGGTTTGCACCGTCGTAGTAGCACAGGCCACCGGCTTCATGAACCAGACGGGTGATCTCCAGAATGTTCTCGTCAAAAATACCTACGGTATTGGGATTGGTCAGCATCAAGCCTGCGGTATCTTCACCCAGAACAGCCTTCAGAGCTTCCAGATCCACACAGCCGTTGGGGGCGGAGGGAATGTTGACGATGGTATATCCGCACATTGCCGCAGTGGCAGGGTTGGTGCCGTGAGCGGAGTCGGGAACAATGATCTTGTTACGCTGTTTCTCCCCACGGGCTTCGTGATACTGCTTGATGAGGAGCACGCCGGTAAATTCGCCGTGAGCACCGGCGGCAGGTTGGAAGGTCATATCATCCATACCGGTGATCTCGCACAGAAGATCATGGGCAGTATCCAGAACCTCTTGGCATCCTTCTACAGTATGCTTGGGAGCCAGGGGATGAATTCCGGTAAAGCCGGGCAATGCGGCCATTTCTTCATCGATACGGGGATTGTATTTCATGGTGCAGGAGCCCAGAGGATAGAAGCCGGAGTTGACGCCGTGAACACGCTTGTTAAGCTCTGTGTAATGACGGCTCAGATCGGTCTCGCTGATCTCGGGCAGCTTAGGTGCCTCGGCGCGAACCAGAGCTGTAGGGAGTGCTACTTCTTCAACATCGCAAGGGGGCAGGTACTGCATACCGCGACCGGCAACGCTCTTTTCATAAATCAGCTTCATGCGCTCAGCACCTCCTTTACAACGGCAACAGCCTTGTCCAGTTCAGCCTTGGAGATCTTTTCTGTGGTGCACCACAGGATGCCACCTTCTACAGGCAGACCACCTAAGATATCTGCATCTTCCAGTGCCTTCAAGACTTCCTCTGTCTTGGGCGTGAGGGTAACGAACTCATGGAAATACTCGCCGGAATGCGCCATAGACACACCGGGAAGCTTGCACAGCTCTTGTGCCAGATAATGAGCCTTTGCCATAGACTGCTTAGCGGCCTGTGCAAGACCGTTGGGGCCCATAGCGGCTAAATAGATACCTGCGGTCAGGGCACACAGTGCCTGATTGGAGCAAATGTTAGAGGATGCCTTTTCACGGCGGATGTGCTGTTCACGGGCCTGCAGGCTGAGAACAAAGGCACGCTTACCCTTGGCATCTACGGTCTGGCCTACGATTCTGCCGGGGAGCTTACGCATGTGCTTCGTAGTGGTAGCCATGAAGCCCAGGTAAGGACCACCGTAGCTCAGAGGCATACCCAAGGGCTGTGCTTCGCCTACAGCAATATCCGCGCCCTGATCCCGGGCAGATTTCATAATACCCAGAGCAATGGGATTACAGCCTAAGATGAACATAGCACCTGCACCGTGGACTGCTTCTGCAATGGCCTCGGTGTCTTCAAACTGACCAAAGAAATTGGGCTGTTGTACATAGACAGATGCCACACCATCGGAAAGGAGCGCCTTCAGAGCTTCTAAATCTGTCCTTCCGTCCTTTTCGGGAACTACTACCAACTCGTCATTGGTGCCGTAGCAGTAGGTACGGACAGTATTGACGGTGTCGGGATGGGCAGTAGCGGAAATCAGGGTGATCCGACGTTTCCGATCACGGCACATAGCCGCAGCTTCTGCGGCAGCAGTGGCTCCGTCATAAACGGAAGCATTGGAAACATCCATGCCGGTGATCTCGCAGATCCCGGTTTGATATTCAAAAATAGACTGCAAAATACCCTGGCTCATTTCTGCCTGATAGGGGGTATAGGCAGTGAGGAATTCTTCCTTTGCAGGAATGTACTTGACGATGCTGGGGATATAGTGGTCATAGGCACCGGCACCGCGGAGGACAATAGAGAACACACGGTTCTTTGCTGCCATGGCGGTAACCATACGGTTGACTTCCAGCTCGGATTTGCCCTCGGGGATGTTCAGTGCGCCGTCTTCTAAGATCATCTCGGCGGGAACATCCTTATAGAGCTCACTATAGTCACTCAGGCCAATGGCCTTCAGCATTTCAAGCCGTTCCTCCGGGGTAGAAGGAATAAAGCTTGCCATGGGATCAGCCCTCCTCGGCGCAGAATGCCTCGTATGCGGCGGCGTCCAGAAGTTCTTCTTCCTCGGTGACATTCTCAACTTTAATGATCCATGCACCGTAGGGATCTTCGTTCAGATTCTCGGGGGAATCGTCCAGATCCTCGTTGACCTCGCAGATCACACCGGAAACGGGGGAGATGAGGTCGGAAACAGCCTTGACGGACTCTACATCGCCGAAGCTCTCGCCGGCAGTGACTTCGTCACCCACAGAGGGCAGGTTGACGAAAACAACATCGCCCAGTGCGTCCTGTGCATAGTCGGAAATACCGATGATAGCAACGTCGCCTTCATACTTGATCCACTCATGGGACTTGGAATACTTCAGTTCTGCGGGGAAATTCATAATAGTTACCTCCATTTAGTTCGTTAGAAATTTAAAATATTTGTATCCGCTGTGCGGATGAATTACAGGACAGCTCTGCCGTAGGGGGGAGTGTTCTGATCCATGTGCTTAGAGACGACTTTTGCCTTCAGCATCTTGCCACGGACATCGATGTGCAGGATATCTTCCATGGTAACACTGCTGTCAATGTAGGCAAAGCCGATGGAACGCTTGCCGGTGGTGTCCAGAATGTTGCCCTCTTCGTCAAAGTTGTAGTAGGGAACCATGGTGCCGGAAGTGACCCAACCAATATGCTGTCCGTCCTTGTAGACATCCATGCCACCGCGCATAACTCCGCGGTCAACAAGGGCAATGGGAACGACCTTCTTGGGAGTTCCCTTTTCCTTCTGATCCAGCAGGATCTCGCGAGCTACGAAATCGCCCTTTTCTTCCTTGAAGGAAACAGCGAATCTTGCCAGAGAGACTGCAAAAATAGGCATCTCCTTGCCGTCGTGATCCTCGCCCATTTCGTGACCGTACAGGGGCAGACCGGCCTCTAAACGGAGGGTGTCTCTTGCACCCAGAGCGGTGGGTTGTGCGCCCAGCTCGATCAGGCGGTTCCACAGCCAAGTGACATCCTTGGCATCAATGAACAACTCCCACCCGATGGGGTCGCCGGTGTAGCCGGTTTTGGAAATACGGACGGTATGACCTTCCATCTGAAGCTCGTTCAGATCGTTCTTCTTGGGGCCGGAGATCTCTGCACCGGCAGAAAGAACCTTCAGGATCTTTTCTGCATCGGGCCCCTGAACTGCAATGGAAGAATATGTATCTGTAATGTTTGTAATGGTGCAGTCATAGTTGGGCAGATACTTGGCGAAATGCTCCAGATCCTTGTCTGTGTTGGAAGCGTTGACGATGAGCATGTATCTGTCTTCTTCGTACATGTAGAGATATGCATCGTCTACGGCCCCACCGGTCTTGGTGGGGATGATGCAGTACTGTGCGCGACCGGGAACCAGAGCGGCTACATTGCCGGTCAGCACCTTCTGGAGGAAGGCCGCACGGTCGGGGCCTTCTACGATCAGGCGTCCCATGTGGGAAACATCAAAAATACCACAGTGCTTACGGTCGTACAGATGCTCGGTAACAATGCCGGCGGGATACTGGATGGGCATTTCCCAACCGCCAAAGTCTACCATAG
>JAZREB010000253.1:0-1590 GCA_045660585.1 Faecousia sp.
CTGATCCGAAGGCAACCCCGGCTAATTTTGTTAATCGGGCAAGCTCCATGGCTCGATCCAATTTCCTCTGCCGTTCCGGAGCAAGATATGCTCGCAGAGCCCCTAAGAGTGCATCCTGTCGTGGGTCGCTCTGTTGCATGACCCGGAACAACTGCATCATTTGCAGTAACATCCCTTCATCCATAGCAAAGGGATCCTTCGGCACGGGCTCCGGATCGGGAGGTGGCTCAGACTCCCGGTCCATACCAAAGGATCGGGCTATAGACAGGATCTGTGCCATACTGTCCGGATCATTCAAGATCCGATTCAGTGTTTCCTCCATGCCCTCCGTTTGGATCACCTACTTCCCATTGATTTTCCGCATTAGTTCCGTTGCCCGTTCCGATTCCATAACAGGGCTGAGAGCCGTCTGCACGCCCTTCATATCCCCTTTCTTAAAAGCCTCCATGGCCGCTTTCAGACCACCACCCTCGGATAGGAGGGTCAAGAGTTCTCTCCCCTCCGGACTCGACATGACCCGTTGCATCTCATTGGACGAAATTTTCGGTTTTTTTTCGGTTTCCTGCTTCATATTCCTTGCCTCCTACGGGGAAATCTGCTATAATAAAACGGCAAATCCCTTTTATTAGAACTTAGTATTATACGCAATGCAAAACGATTCCCCTGCTGATATAGTCTATGCGCAGTGGGAGGAAAGAGTGATTGAAATGACTGTGCTCATCTTGTCGGATTCTCACAGAGATATGGAGGGCATGCGTAAGGCCATTGACCGAGAAATGCCCCGTGCCATCTTCCACCTGGGAGATCACGATGGCGACGCCGCCCAATTGCAGAAGGAATTCCCCAACATCCCCATATACAGCGTCTGCGGTAACTGCGATGGCCCCTTTCCCCATGCCCCGGACAGTCTCGTCGTAGAGCTGGAAGGCGTGCGGATCTTCGCCGCCCACGGACACAAATACAATGTAAAATACGGCTATATGAATTTCTATATGGCTACCGGAGAGCAGGGCGCCCAATTGGGGCTCTTCGGTCACACTCACAGCCCCCTGTGTGAAGACTTAGGCGGTCTGTGGCTCCTGAATCCCGGCTCCTGCAAGGGCTATGGCGGCACCTATGGGGTAGCCTATGTCCACCGGGGTCGTGTGGTTCGTTGCGAAATCAACCGTCTTCTGTGAAACGGGACTCCTCTCTGCTCCCATATCCTTAGCTATAGTTAAACATCCCCCCTCTTTGCAGAGGAGGGATGTTTTTCATTAGCAAGAGGCAAGCAATGCCGCAATCAGCAGGAGGAACCCTGCCGCCATAGCCATGGTAGCTATGGTCTCTGTCAGATTTAAGAGTCCATCCACGGAGAATACCTTCTTCTTCACGCCTCGGAGGATCCCCTCCCGTTCTGCACCAGAACCCCCATTCAAAATTTCATTCGTACGATACATGATAATCTCTCCTTCCTGATAGGAGCCACTGCGGTGGCTCCGTTGTTTATCTATATCATACCAAACACCCTGTCCAATAAATGGGACTTTGTTCCTTTTATTTTTCTTTTTTCCCTTTTACAGGAAATATTTTCCCCAATTTTTCGATATT
>JAZREB010000254.1:0-3317 GCA_045660585.1 Faecousia sp.
AACCTCTATCAGGCTGACCTGTACCTTGAGTTCCTGCAATACACCACCACGGCTATGGCGGAGTATAACGCCAATCGTGGCACTTTTAATGACAACCCCTCAGATGTCGGCCGCATTCAAATGGATCAGATGGCTGCGAAACTTTATGATTATATGGCCAAACTTTCAGCAGGTGACAACTTCGGCGTGGTGCTGGATTACGGTAAATCTACGGATGTGGATATAAAGAATGTAGCCGCTGACTTCTACTTCGATGCAGGTGAGGTGGCGACCTATATCGGCGCAACCCTTACAGATAACACCGGAGGTTCCGCCACCACCAAGCCTTCCAACTTGATTTTGTCCGGTAAAGGAGATCGGTATGTAACCGATACCCATCGTTTTGATATGGTTGCGCCTACAGTGCTCCGTTTTACACCTAAGGTCATTATGGAAGGGTCTCTGACTCTTTATGCTGTATTTAAAATCACCTCTACCACGGATGTGAACTATAAAACCAGGTATGTTACCAAGGCCATTACCTTTATTCCCGCAACTTCTACCTACTATGAAACAGATCTCGACACCGGCATCCAACAGATAGATAGAACCGATAGTCTGCTGGTTCACTTTGGTGCGGATGACGATACCGAATGGGGAGCTACCAATAAAATTTCCTTTAACGGTAAGTCAAACGGTGTGATTTCAGGTACCATCAACGGCGGTGATCCCCACGTTGAAATGACCAACAGACCCGACTCCATCCACTATATTGTCAAACCTACGGATGTAGTAAAGGTTCGTATCAAAGTTGATAGCGGCACGGGTACCAATTTACAGGTATTCTTTATGACGGATACCAATAACAGCCCCACAGGTGGTATTTCAACGGCAGATGTCAGCTTTACCCCTAACGGATATTGGCAGACCGTTACTTTACCTATTTTCGAAGAGGTCGTAGGAAAGACTGTTCGCGCTCTTCGTATTGACCCGATCAGTAGTTATAGTAAGAACGGTGCATTTGAGATCGACTGGGTCTATATCGGCCCCGATGAAGAAACAGAACCCTATATCGTTATGGGCTTCGGGCCAAACGACTATTCGACCTGGTATCAGTTTGGTACCGTCTCTAATGTTACCAAGTCTACCGGCGACGGAGGCTATCTCAAAGGCAACATCACAGGCAGCGATCCCTATATGACAATGACTCCCGAATCCCGTAGATATGGCTACAGAGCCAAAGCCGGGGATGTGTTCAGAGTCCGTATTCAGTCCGCACAGGGAACCGGTCTCGGCTTTGAGGTCTATTTCTTAACAGACCAAAATGATGGTGCAACAGAAACCTATGTGGTAAGAACGGACAATTATATGCCCGATGGCACTTGGCAGATCGTAGAAATTCCCCTGACCGGGAATGTTATCGGCAGAGAAATTCGAGGGGTGCGTCTTGACCCTTCCGCAAACGGCAAGATGCAAAATACCGGTTCCTTCTCCATTGACTGGGTCTATATCGGCCCCAAACAGGAGGTAAAGAAGCCCGTTCTCATTCAATTTGACGACTCCGACGGCATCGATTGGCAGGTAGTAGCCCATGTGGAGGGCTTGACCAAAGCAAACGGTGTTCTCAAGGGCACCATTTCCGGCAATGACCCCCACGTTATTATGACCAACGCTTCTTCCACCCTGAACTACACCCTCAAGAATACGGATGTGGTAAAGATTCGCATTCGGTCTGATCCCGGCACAGGCAAAGGCCTTGATGTTTTCTTTATTACCGATGGCAATGGCTATGCTAGTGGCGACTGCTTGGCAAGATACGAGAATTATACTCCCAACGGTCAGTGGCAGACCATCACCATCCCCATTCAACACAATGCCGTGGGAACTACCATCAGCGGTCTGCGTCTGGATCCCAGATATAATGATTCCGAACCTTGTGTGACAGGAAGCGCCTTTGAATACGATTGGGTTTATATCGGACCCAATGTGGATTTGGATGAATTCGGAAAAACCTCTTTTACCTATACTTCCCATAGCGAGAACAGCAAATGGGAACATAGAGGTAACGCAGATTCCAATGTCGCCAAGGCACAGTTTTCCAATATCACAAATTCTTCTGACATAAATACCGTCTATGGCTATGATGCTTCCTATGGTGATAACCGCGGATATTCCGGTGGAAGCAGTCTGTTTGTCAACGGCTCCTCCGGGGTTCCTATGATCAAATACAGAACCGATGAATACGGCAACGAGATCTTGGATGCAAATGGGAATCGGATCAACTATATCGACTACGAAGAAGGAAAAACATACACCGAGGTTTCCTTCCCCTTTACAGGTACCGGCTTCGATATTATCAGCCGAACCGGTAAAGAACAAGGCGGTCTCCGTGTCGTGGTCTGCGATCCGGACGGTGTTGTCAAAAAAACGGTCACTGTCCTTAACAAGGGCGAAACAGAGCTCTATCAGATCCCTGTTGTCTCCGTTATGAATTTGCCCTACGGATCCTATACGGTTCACATTTTCGTCAATGCGCCATATACCAACACCCTTTTACCGTCACTGAATCGCGGTGGTGAATTCTATTTCGATGCGGTTCGGATCTATGGCACCATCAATACGCAAGACACCGGGGATATTAGTTCTTATGCTTACAGGGTCTACCAGAAGCACGGAGAGGCGGATCCTACCTTTAAGGAACTCAGAGACATTTTGATCGATTCCGGCACGGGAATCCCGAACGCTACTATGGACGGTGTTGTCTATATGGACAATCGTGGGGAAAATTCCACAAGCGTGATTGCAAAATATGATTCCGACGGCCCCAATAATGAGGTCTATTTGGCTCCCGGTAATGCCATTGCCTTTAAATTAGAGGTAGAAGGCAGTATCCCTTCAAGTATCGACATTGGGGCAAAGAGCCCGGACGGCAAATCGGTCTCCATGAAGATTGGCGTAGGCGCCGTCGTTTCCGATGCCAAGTCTGAGGGTACTACGAGAACCATCCAAACTGCAACGGATCTCTATTATCCCATGGATATCCCTGCCTCTCTGTGGCAAACTTCCGGGAATACCCGCTATGTTTATGTGATGATCTCCAACACCGCCTCAACGGGCATCCTGTCTATCACCCATGTGAAGTATGCCTACGATGTGCCCAAGACCCAAACCGCTGTAGCAACCACATTCCTGCGATTTGTTGTGGATCCGATCATGATAGAACGGCTCCTGTCCCCCTGTGAGCATCTGTGGGATGAAGGCACAGTACTCACCGCTCCCACCTGTGAGGTGTGTGGCAAGGTGCAATAAAGTCGGATCGTAGCCATGTCGTTCTGTGA
>JAZREB010000255.1:0-5036 GCA_045660585.1 Faecousia sp.
GCCGGTACGGGCATCGCCGTAGTCAATGGCAAGAACTCTCATGTGGTAAATTTCTCCTTATGCTATGATTTGTACGGAAATAAGAATATATTTCAGCTTAAACAGGTGTTTGACTATATTATAATAGAAGAATTTCGGAAAGGCAAGGAAAATATTTCTTGACAAATGGTAGAATTAGGTTTATAATGTTGCCGAAAGGAGTTAGTTATGACTAACTAAAGGGTGATAGTATGAAATTAAGTGAACTGCCTGTAGGACAGAGTGGAACGATTTTGACCGTTGGGGGAGAGGGACTCCTCCGTTGCCGTTTGCTGGACATGGGTCTGATCCCCAAAACCAAGGTTACGATACAGCGGATCGCACCTATGGGAGATCCCATGGAGATCCGTTTAAGGGGCTATGAATTGACACTTCGCAAGGAAGATGCTTCTAAGATCGAATTACAGCCGGAGGTGACCATATGATATTTGCTCTGGTAGGAAATCAAAATTGCGGTAAAACTACCCTGTTCAATCAGCTTACGGGCTCCAATCAGCATGTGGGAAATTTTCCCGGTGTCACCGTTGACAGCAAGATGGGCGGAATTCGGGGGAGAAAGGATTGCGAAATCGTAGACCTTCCCGGTATCTATTCCATGCGTCCTTACACCGGAGAGGAGATCGTCACCCGTGACTTTATCCTGAACGAAAAGCCCGATGGGATCATCAATATCATTGATGCAACCAATATTGAACGGAACCTGTACCTGACGCTCCAACTTCTGGAAATGGAGGTTCCTATGGTTCTGGCCCTGAATATGATGGATGAGGTCAGGGGAAACGGTGGCACTGTAGACGTTAAGAGAATGGAGAAGGAATTGGGGATCCCTGTAGTTCCGATCTCCGCTATTAAGAACGAGGGTATCGATGAGCTGATCCAGTGTGCACTGCAGGTCGCAAAGGAGAAACGCAGATCCCAGAAGGTGGATTTCTGCTCTGATGGGCCTGTTCATCGTTGCATCCATGCCGTATCCCATCTCATCGAGGACCATGCCAGAAAGGCCGATATCGCTCGCCGTTTTGCCGCGACCAAGATGATCGAAGGGGACGAGGACGTTATCTCCCGTTTGGGGGTCAACAATAACGAGCTGGAGCTCTTGGAGCACAGTATTGTAGAAATGGAGACCGATGGAGAAATGGATCGTCATGCGGCCATTGCTTCCATGCGGTATGAGTACATAGAATCTCTCTGTGATAAGACTGTTGTCAAGTGCCGTGAGAGCAAGGAACATCTGCGCAGTATGGCCATTGATAGGGTCCTGACTCACAAATATCTGGCACTGCCGGTTTTTGTGGGGCTTATGGTGGGGATCTTCTGGCTGACTTTCTCCCTGATCGGTCCCTTCTTGCAGAATCTGCTGGATATGGGAATAGGTGCCCTGACGGATCTGGTAGACAGGGGACTGACAAGCTATGGCATTAACCCTGTGGTACACAGCCTCGTCATTGACGGCATTTTTGCAGGTGTTGGCAGTGTGGTCAGCTTTGTACCGGTGATCGTGGTGCTGTTCTTCTTCCTGTCCATTCTGGAAGATACCGGCTATATGGCAAGAGTTGCCTTTGTTATGGATAAGCTCCTGCGTAAGATCGGTCTGTCCGGTCGTAGCTTTGTTCCCATGATCATTGGTTTTGGCTGTACGGTCCCTGCGGTTATGGCAACCAGAACCCTGCCTTCTTCTCGGGACAGACGGCTGACCATCTTGCTGACTCCCTTTATGAGCTGTTCTGCAAAGATCCCCATTTATTCCGTATTTGTCTCTGCCTTCTTCCCGGGGAAAGCCGCCCTTGCCATGGTTTGCCTGTATTTCGGTGGTATGGTGGTTGCGGTGCTCTTTGCCCTGGCTATGAAACAGACTGCATTTAAAGGCAAGCCTGTTCCCTTTGTTATGGAATTGCCCAATTACCGTATGCCCTCTCCCAAGAGCGTTGCAATGCTCCTGTGGGATAAGGCAAAGGACTTTTTGCAGAGAGCCTTTACGGTGATCTTTGTGGCAACATTGATCATTTGGTGTCTGCAGAGCTTTGATATGCACCTGAACTTTACAGAGGACAGCTCTGTCAGCCTTCTTGCAGGAGTGGGTAAGATCCTTGCACCTGCATTTGCCCCTCTCGGTTTCGGCGATTGGCGGATCACAACTGCCCTTGTTACCGGCTTTACCGCAAAAGAAGCGGTGGTAAGCACCCTGGGTATCCTGACAGGAAGTGGCACAGAGGGCTTGGTTGGTAGCTTGTCTTCTCTGTTTACCGATGCGTCTGCGGCAAGCTTTTTGTGCTTTACTCTGCTGTATACACCCTGTGTGGCGGCTATTGCGGCCATCGGTAGGGAACTGGGGGGGAAGTACCGTGGAGCCCTTGTTGCGGTTGCTCAATGTGTGATTGCATGGGTCGTTTCCTTTGGCTTATATCGCATTTTGCTCCTGTTCTGAAAAAACGGGAAGAAAAAGAAAAAATTTTACAAAAAAACTTGAAAAAATCAGAAAAAACCATTGACTTATTGACTTTTTTGTGATAGTATACCCATACCTGCGAATTGGCGGCTTTTTTTGTGCGCCCATTCACCTACGGAAGACGCTTAGTAGTTTCTGCGTCTGCTAAATTTTTTCATAGCCGTAGGCACGCAGGGAGGCAAATAATTAAGGAGGTGCCGAAATGCGAGTAAAGATCACCCTGAGATGCAGCGAATGCAAGCAGAGAAACTACAACACCATGAAGAACAAGAAGAATGATCCCGACCGTCTGGAAATGAAGAAGTACTGCAGATTCTGCAGAAAGCATACTGTTCATAACGAGACAAAGTAAACGAAAGGATGAGCAACATGGCAGAAACTAACAACAAGCCCAGCTTCTTTGCCAGAATCGGCAAGTGGTTCCGTGAGATGCGTAGTGAGCTTAAGAAGGTCGTATGGCCCTCCCGCAAGCAGCTCATCAACAATACGCTGATCGTTCTCGGTGCTGTCCTCGTTGTCGGCATCATCGTTTTCTTATTCGATCTGGCTGCCGGTAAGGCAGTGTCCCTGCTCGGTGAGCTTATCTGATCACCATGAGCGGAGAAGCTAAATGGTATGTTGTGCATACCTATTCCGCATATGAGAACACGGTAAAGAACACCATCGAAAAGACCATCGTCAGCCGTGGACTGGAAGACACCATCTATGAGATCGAGATTCCCATGGAGACTGTCACCGAGTACACCGACAACGGCATTAAGACCTATGATCGTAAGCTCTTCCCGGGCTATGTCCTGATCAAAATGGTCATGTCTGACGAGGCTTGGCACATCATCAAGAATGTCCGCGGTGTTACCGGTTTCATCACATCCGGAAGCGACAGACCGGTCCCCCTGACCGAAGAAGAGCTGATCACTCTGGGTCTGCACAAGAAAGAAATTGTCCTTGATTACAAGGTCGGCAGCACTGTCAAGATCGTTGACGGTCCCTTTATCGGCAATGAAGCAAAGGTTCTTTCCATCGACTTGGACGAAGAAGAACTGGAGGTCTCCATTGAACTGATCAGAGGCATGGCTGCCACAAAGAGACTTAGACTGGATCAAGTCGAAGCTATCTGAGATAGATAGCAGTGGGAGGGGTTCACCCCCCGCAAAACTACCACATTTATTACGGAGGTGCTTATCATGGCACAGAAAATTACTGGTTATATCAAGCTGCAAATTCCCGCCGCGAAAGCGACTGCATCCCCCCCTGTTGGCCCCGCTCTCGGTCAGCACGGTGTTAACATTGCACAGTTCATCAGAGAGTTCAACGATCGTACCAAGGATCAGGCCGGTTTCAAGATTCCCGTAGTCATCACTGTCTACTCTGACCGTTCCTTCTCCTTCATCACCAAGACCCCTCCGACCCCCACCCTCATCATGAAGGCTGCAGGTCTGAACGGCGGTTCCGGTGTTCCCAACAAGACCAAGGTTGGCTCCATTACCACTGCACAGCTCCGCGAGATCGCTGAGAAGAAGATGCCCGACCTCACCGCTGCTTCTATCGAGGCTGCTATGAGCCAGGTTGCCGGCACTTGCCGCTCCATGGGCGTTACCATCGTTGACTAATTTTGATTGACTAAATAGTCGTTTTCGAGGTCAAAGACCTCAATATGTGGGAGGATTACATTTCCGCATCACCACTTTAAGGAGGATTATTACATTGTTTAGAGGCAAGAAATATAAGGACAGCGCGAAGCAGATCGACCGCTCCGTGCAGTATGAAACCACCGAGGCTCTTGCACTGGTTTGCAAGACCGCTTCCGCAAAGTTCGACGAGACCGTCGAAATCCACATCAAGTTAGGCGTTGACTCCCGTCACGCTGATCAGCAGGTTCGTGGCGCCATCGTTCTGCCCCACGGCACCGGCAAGACTCGCAAGGTTCTGGTATTCGCTAAGGACGCAAAGGTTGACGAAGCTAAGGAAGCCGGCGCTGACTATGTAGGCGGCATGGAACTGGTCGAGAAGATCACCAAGGAAAACTGGTTCGACTTCGACGTAGTCGTAGCTTCCCCCGACATGATGGGTATCGTCGGTCGTCTGGGTAAGGTTCTGGGCCCCAAGGGTCTGATGCCCTCTCCCAAGGCCGGTACTGTTACCCCCAACGTTGGCTCCGCTGTTAAGGAGATCAAGGCCGGTAAGATCGAGTACCGTCTGGACAAGACCAACATCATTCACTGCCCCATCGGTAAGGTTTCCTTCGGTGCAGAGAAGCTGGCTGAGAACATGACCCCCCTGCTGGGCGCTGTCATCAAGGCAAAGCCCGCTGCTGCTAAGGGTCAGTATATCCGTTCCTGCGTCGTTGCTTCCACCATGGGCCCCGGCGTCAAGGTCAACGCTGCTAAGCTCTAATATTTAGATCTTATTTGAGGGGCTGTAAAAAAAGTCCCCCAAAAAACAGCAGGCTGTGCCGAAAGGTACAGCCTGCGAATTTTTTACAGAAAAAGGGCTGATCCTGTAGAAAAATCAGCCCTTTGGTGTTATAATTTAACTGCAATGAAAAACAACA
>JAZREB010000256.1:0-2006 GCA_045660585.1 Faecousia sp.
CGACATGGCTACGATCCGACTTGCTTCCCTCCAAGCAGGTTCGTGCAGAGGGGGATTATTCCCACAACATGTCCTACATCATCCGCACCCGCAAGGGCAAGATCATCATTATTGACGGCGGTTGGGAGCAGGACAACTCCGACGGCAAGTACCTCTTCTCCTATCTGCAACAGATCACCGGAGACAGCACACCCCACATTGATGCCTGGTTCATTACCCATGCCCACGGAGATCACCACGGTGCGGTGTCTACCTTTGCCAATCTGTACAAGGATCAGGTGACCATTGACGCCTACTACCACCACAACCCCACAGAGGCAGAACTGACCAAGTACATGCCCACGGAATCCATCACCGGTGTCAACAGAGTTTCCATGCAGATGAAGAAGTTCCGCAACAAAGAGGGTGGGGAAGTTCAGCAGATCAAGGTCAACTCCCGTCACAGCGGTTTGTGCAACAGCTCCTTTGACTTTGACGAGGTACATATTGACATTCTCTTGGACTTCTCCGACATTATCTGGGCGGCAGATAACGTCAGCGGTACCTTCTCCGGCACCTCGCCTGTAGAGGGCAGAAACTTTAAGAATCTGACCCTGAAGGAACTGGTCAAGGGCAACTTTAACGAGACCAGTATCGTGTTCCGTGTCAGCGTCGGTGGTAAGAATGTCCTCTTTACCGGTGACGCAGGTTACGTTGCAGGCTATATGCTCAACAAGTACCACGATGCCCATGCTTCTAACAATAACAAGTATTACTCCCTCCAGAGTGACTATGTTCAGGTCGCCCACCATGGCTACTACGGTGTGACCAAGGCTACCTATAACCGCATCGATCCCGATGTAGGTCTGTGGCCCACACCCAAGTACGAATACACCGGCACCAAGTCGGAGCTGGCTCTGCCGTACGCTCTGGAATGGTTTGCGGAAATGGGTGTTAAGAACTATCCCTCTTACTTAGGGCCTCAGGTCTTCGAATTCCCCGTTGCCCGTTCCGCTACTGCCATCAGCATTCCCTCGGAGCTGAAGCCCTATGTATTCGATGCGGAATATTATGTAAACCGATATCCGGATCTGGCAGAGCTCTACGGCAATGATGAAGCAGGCCTCTACTATCACTTTGTCAACTACGGTATCGAAGAGGGCAGAAGCGCAAGCCCCTTCTTTGATGTCAAATACTATGCCGCACAGAATACCCACCATATGACCGATACCTTCCGTGGAAATTTCGTGAAGGCATTCAACGATTTCCTCAGCATCTACCGCACGGACACCCTGCGCAGATGGTCCCCCATCTTTGATGCCACTCTGTATTCCAAGAGACATACGGAACTGGCGGCACAGGGCTACACCACCAATTTCTCCCTGCTTAAGCATTATGTAAACAACGGATACAAGACCGGGGAGATCGGAAGCTCTACCTTTGTATGTGACAACGGTCTCATTACCACCAACCATTACAGTTGTACTACTACCAAGGCTACAGCACCTACTTGTACTACGGCAGGCAGAACTTTCTCTGCTAAGTGCAGTTCCTGTGATATGACCGTCGCCGGAGGAGAAGTCATCCCCGCAACCGGTCATACCCCGGTAATAGACCCCGGTGTAAAGCCGGATTGCACCAGTACCGGCTTGACAGAAGGTAAACACTGCTCTGTCTGTAATACTGTGATTGTGGCGCAGACGATACTTTCTACAACAGGGCATACCTACACCTACACCAAGGTTGACGCTCAGACCCACACCGTAGGATGTGAAAATTGCGATCTGTCCGAGACCGAATCCCACAGCTATGTAGACGGCACCTGTATCTGCGGTGAGGCAGAAGTCAAAGAACCCATTGTGGACGAGGCTATTGCCATTAACCATACCCTGAATTTGGCAAGTGATATCTCCATCAACTTTGCTATTAAGTCCTCTCTGCTCGCAGATTATGTAAACCACTACATGGTCATCGAGATCCCCGTCTACAAGAATAACGATCAGACCGGCACCCGTACCGTTACTGTT
>JAZREB010000257.1:0-8565 GCA_045660585.1 Faecousia sp.
TCTGTTCGTAGGGGAGACCTGTGGTCTCCCGGTGTAGGAACTGAGAATTTGAACATTCTACCGTTTAAAATCACTGTTCTCTCTTCAAAACAGGCAGGCGACCACAGGTCGCCCCTACGGTGAGATACGATGGTTTATGCATCAAACAGGCCGATAAACTGAAATTGGTGCGATTATTCAATGGAATATGAAAATAATTTATTTTCTTCTAAAGCCACTGCGTGGAGGGGGACGTTGCGGATGGAAAGGTCATAATAGGTATTATAATAATACACTCCTTTTTTTGTATTACAGCAGGAGGAATACCGGGTATATTCGTATGCCCCGTGTTCCATGCGGACACAGCCTTTGGGCATGGCTACAGAGGACAGAATATGAAAGAAATGGGATACATTTTCTTTTTCGGTACCATCACTTTTGATTTTCTCTTTCACAAATACCGCTTTGACAAATCGAGATATGCTGGAAAAATCCCCGGGTAATCCCACAGCTCCAAATCCCAGACTGATATTTTTCAGAGGCAACTCTGTAGAGAAACGATTCTCCTCTAAACCCTCGTGGAGACCCATATATTGGTGGATATTTTCCCGATGATAGGGGAAGGGTGGATTATTGGTCAGAATACCATAGGGATCCTCATAAATCTTTATCCCGTCTATTGTAGACTCTAAGACTATAGAATACTTATGATCTGAGATCAGCCAATGAAGTGGCGCCGGTGGAACTTCGGCACAAAAGCTGTCCTGTGTAATATTCCCATCTGCAAGGAGGGTTTTTACTTCGTCCACAGAGCCACATCTGCCTAAAATATAGGGAATTACTTCAAAGGATGCAATATTTGCCTTTCCGTCCCGGTAAGCATGGTATTTTGCATTGTGGGGAAAATTCAGCCCCGCAATACTCAGCCCTTTTTCATTGGTTCCGTCAAAATATAAAGGATAGTCTTCTACCACCTTTGCCATACCGATCATGGCATAATGCCGATCTAAGGTTCCCTCATGTCGGAACCGGAACGCAAAATTCCGCGGCGTTATGACCACGCCTTCTCCATAACTGCCTTCTACATCCAAATTTCTGCCAAAATAGTGATCACCACAACGAAAACTCACAGCCGTACACATACAGATCCCTCCTATTTTATAGGATTCTCCATATATACTGTTTTATACAAAAAGAAACTGCCTATCCATTTTTATTTGGGTAGGCAGTTTATAATCATTTTTCAAAGGATCTTGTATAGCCAAAGCATTCTCGGAATAATTTTCTTCCTATATAGTTTTTGAAATTATGCTCTCGATCTCGGTAGAATTCATTCCAATAGCTGGTCATTCTGGTATAACCCCGATGGATCATGGCTTTATTCTGTAAGCAAAAGCTCTGAATATCCCGATTATCTCGATTTTTGAGTTGTTCATATACAAGTTCCAAGAGTTCTACAACATATTCATCACAGAGTTTTACAATATAGGGAAAAGACCATGGTGAAAAATCCATTTCCAATAATCGTCTGAGATATTTTTCTCTCACAAAACCATCATGGCTTCTTGTATAGATACAACAGATCAACTGCTGCTGAATAGGAGTCAGACTTTTGTAAATCTCATCTTCCACATCGATCAAATAGATCCTGTAAGGAAATGCAATCATGTCGGAGCTTAAAACATAAGATATCCTATCTTCAGTATACTTGTACTTTGGTAAAATCGAAAGAATTGTGGATAGATCCATGTGTAATTCCAAAGGAAAATAATTAGCGAACATATGTTTAACTCACTTTCAGTCAACAGGAAGTGGCTTCAAAATAAGCAACCAGTGCATTTTCCAGTTTATCAATATAATTATAATAGTTTTCGGAAAAATGCTTTAATCGGACAATATCCCTTGGATCAAAATGAGCAATTATTTCTTTTAAAATAAATTGGTATACCCATGTAAGTCGTTGAGTCAGCTCTTCAGATTTTTTACCGGTTTTTGCTATGACGGAAATGGCTTCGCAGAAGTTATCAAAATCCTTTTCGGAAAATTCGCACTCATCATACATGAGAAGAGTAAGGGAACCATCAATCATATGATAATTGTCGTTGATGATGGATTCTGCTTTTTTAAGGGTCATGATTTTACCTCTTAAATTCTTTAGTGAGTGATACTGATGATGGATTCCAATGTCATTCACTTGGACAATAATTATAGTGCAAAGTTTTTAGCTGCCTCATAAATCATATCAATGATTAGCTGCTCGTGTTCATAGAAAACATCGTCGCATTCTTTAAACAATTCTTCGTTTTCATCGTCTGCGATGTTTTCTTGGGAAGAAAAGGCATCATTATCTCTTTTTGTCGATATGTTGCTTTGCAACTCGATATTTTTGCCCAAGGTCAAAATCGATATATCGCTTAGCGATTCGATATGATATAAATCCCTCTCGCCCCGCAGGGCATATCGAGTGCAAAGCACATATCGAGCGCATAGCGCATATCGAAAATCCCATCGGGGATTTATATCGATGAATCAATCGCGTGCAAGGCACACGATTGATTCTATATGAGAGCAACGGGGGAAAAGATCCACGGCTTCCGCATGATTGACTTTGTAGCCTTTTTCACACAGGAGCTTAACATCTCTGGCGAGGGTTGCGGGATCGCAGGATACGTAGACCACTTTTTTGGGGCTCATAGTGTGGATGGCTTCAATAACATCGGGGCTAAGGCCTTTTCTGGGAGGATCCACCACGATAACATCGGGACGGTTTCCTTCGGCGCAGAGTTTGAGGGCGGCTTCACCGGCATCGGCACAGAAAAATTCCGCATTCTCAATGCCGTTACGCTTGGCGTTTTCCTTGGCATCTACAATGGCGGCATCGATGACTTCTACACCAATGGCCTTTTTTGCCCTGCGAGCCAAACACAGGGTAATGGTGCCGGTACCGCAGTAGAGGTCGAGGACGGTTTCTTCTCCCGTCAGCTCTGCACAGGCAATGGCCTTTTCGTACAGGATCTCCGCCTGATCTCGGTTGACCTGATAGAAGGAACGGGGAGAAATGCGGAACCGCAGATCGCAGAGAATATCCTCAATGGCATCTGCGCCCCACAGAGTCTTGGTGGTGTCACCCATAATGGCATTGCCTTTTCGAATATTCACATTCATGGCAATAGAAGTCATGCCGGGGATTTTCGTCAGGGCTTCAATGAGCTTTTTCTTTTTGGGCAGGTCGGATCCGTTACAGACCAGGCATACCAAGATTTGTCCTGTTTTTTCTCCGTATCTCACAAAAATATGGCGGATCAGCCCTGTATGGGTGCCTTCATCATAGGACGGAATGTTGCATTCCTTCATCCATTTGAGAACAGCTTCTCTGGCCTGATCTGCACAATCCGGCTGGATCAGACAATGATCCACAGGGATCAGATCGTGGGTGCCTTTCTTATAAAATCCGGCTTTTCCCTTTGCTACAGGGAATTGAACCTTGTTGCGGTAGCCTTCGTACCGTTTTGCACCGGTGATTTCCAGCTCGATCAGTTCTTGTCCGCCAATACGATTTAAAGCATCCAGTACACGTTGTCTCTTGATCTCACATTCTGCCTCATAGGTGATGTGCCAGAAATCACAACCGCCGCATTGCTTGGCATAGGGACATGCCCTGTTGACTCTGGCGACGGAACGGGTTATAATAGTAAGGATCTTACCGTATGCCGCATTTTTACCGATATGCTCAATGCGGATATCATATTCTTCGTTTGGAGCGGCATTGGGAACGAAAACGGCACAGCCTTCTACACGGCAGACACCCAGACCTTCACTTGTAAAGCCGGATACGGTTGTACGGTAGATCTCGTTTTTCTTAAGCATAAGATTTCCTCTGTTTCACGTGAAACATTTACTTTCCATGGATTGCTTTTATTATATCATGGATGTAGGAAAAGAACAATCCCCAAAGGAGGATATATGATAAATTATAAATCTTGTAGGCTCTGTCCCAGACAATGCGGTGTAGATCGCACAAAAGGGGAACGAGGCTACTGTAATATGCCGGATAAACCGATCTTAGCCAAAGCCATGATCCATATGGGTGAAGAACCGCCGATTATTGGACTCAATGGCACCGGAGCAGTCTTTTTCAGCGGATGTACATTGGGTTGCGCCTATTGCCAGAACATAGACATATCCCGCCATGGGAAAGGAATCGAAGCCAAGGATCTCCGTAGAACGTTTGAATCCCTGATCGAAAAGGGAGCAGAAACATTAGATCTTGTAACTCCCGGCCATTTTTTACCCCATGTGATCGAAGCACTGTATCCAAAATTGCCCGTACCTGTGGTATATAATTGCGGTGGCTATGAGTCCGTAGACAGCTTAAAGGCACTGGAAGGGCTGGTTGATGTGTATCTACCGGATCTGAAATACTCGGACAATGGCCTTGCTATGGAATTGTCGAGGTGCAAGGACTATTTCACAACAGCAAAAGAAGCTATTCTGGAAATGTTCCGCCAAACAGGAAAATACTGTATAGAAGATGGCATCCTAAAAAAGGGTGTATTGATCCGTCATTTGGTATTGCCGGGATGTATTGATAATAGTTTAGGGGTTATTGATTGGATCGGAGACACCTTTAAAGAAGGGGATATTCTATTTTCTCTCATGAGCCAGTATGTTCCCTCTGCAAATTTGCCGGAACCCTTTCACCGCAGGATCACAGAGGAAGAATACGCCGCTGTAGAGAGTTGGATGGAATTCTGTGGGATTCGGAATGGATATACCCAGGATTTCAGCTCTGCCACAACGGAATATTTACCGGATTTTAACTTAGAGGGTATAATTTAAAATTTTTTGGAATTTCAAAAACAAATGTTTGCATTATTCTGAAAAGTATGTTATAATACAGAAAAAGGAGATGGTCTTATGGCACGTACCAGTAATAAACGGCAAGAAATCCTTGCTTATGTCAAAAATTATTTCAAAGAAAACGGATATGCTCCCTCTGTCCGTGACATCAAGGACGGTGTGGGTCTGAGTTCTACAGCCTCTGTCCATTACCACCTTAAGGCTCTGGCAGAATCCGGCGAGCTTTCCATTGATCCTACCAAGAACCGCGCCATTCGCAGACCGGATCGCATGGGAATTCCTGTGATCGGTGTGGTAACTGCGGGATATCCCATCCTTGCAGTGGAGAATATCGAGAGTTACCTGTCCATTCAGGGAGACGACGATACCTTTGCTCTCAGAGTCAGAGGCGACTCCATGATCGATGCCGGTATTTACGACGGGGATAAAGTCATTATCCGTCCTCAGGAATTTGCAAACCACGGAGAGATCGTTGTGGCTCTGATCGGTGATGAGGCTACGGTAAAACGTCTCTATCTCCAGGGGGGAGAAGTATGGCTCAATCCCGAGAATCCCAACTATTCTCCCATTAACGGCAAGAATGCCAAGATCCTTGGTGTGGTAAAGGCTGTATATCGGGAATATTGATCCCGATCTCTTACAATTGCTATAAATAACAGCTATGGATTCCATGGCTGTTATTTTCATGTTTCACGTGAAACACGAAAAACATCATAGAACTTTCGGCATGAAATACTTGCAAAACCCACTTGTCTGTGGTATGATGTAGGTACTCCGCCGAATTCAGAAAAACCGAGATAAAGGAGGCGACTCCATGGGACAAATTATTGCAGTAGTTAACCAAAAAGGTGGCGTAGGTAAGACCACAACTGCTGTGAATCTGACCGCTGCTTTGCAAGCAGTAGGGAAAAAGGTTCTTTTGTGCGATTTTGACCCCCAGGCCAACGGAACCAGTGGTCTCGGCGTGGATAAAAAACAGGTCAAGCACAGTACTTATGATATTATCATCTCTGACGTAAAGGCAGAAGACAGCATTATTTCTACCAATTACGGAGATGTACTACCCTCTACAGCGGCTCTGGCCGGTGCCGGCATTGAACTGATCGATGTTCCCGAGAGAGAATACAGCTTAAAACGGGCTCTGGATCGGATCAAGGCTGAATATGATTATATTTTCGTGGATTCTCCTCCTTCTTTGGAATTGTTGACACTGAATGCTCTTTGTGCCGCTGACAGCATATTGATCCCGGTTCAGTGTGAATATTATGCGCTGGAAGGCTTGTCTGACCTCATGACCACCCTCCGCGCTGTAAAACGGAAACTGAATCCCCGTTTAGAGATCTTTGGGGTTCTGCTGACCATGTATGACGGAAGAACCAATTTCTCCAATCAGGTAGCAGAAGAAGTCAGGAGACATTTCCCAGGTAAGGTCTACAGTGCCGTAATCCCCCGTAATGTGCGATTGGCAGAGGCTCCCAGCCATGGTCTGCCGGTCATTGCCTATGACCGTAGCTCCAAGGGTTCCAGAGCATATATCGCCGTGGCGGAGGAAATTGTACGGAAAAACCCATAGGAAGGAAAATAATATGGCAGCAGCAAAGCAAAGAGGCTTGGGCAGAGGCTTAGGTGCCTTAATTGATGATTTTGCCGTATCAGAGGAGCAGGGAACTGTAACCAAGCTCCCCTTGCAGAAGGTAGAACCCAATCCCAATCAGCCCCGTAAACAGTTTGACGAAGAGCATTTGCAGACCCTGGCAGACTCTATTGCAGAGCATGGATTACTCCAACCTCTTGCTGTACGGGATATGGGCGGTTATTATCAGATCATTGCCGGTGAACGTCGCTGGAGAGCTTGCCGTTTGGCAGGTGTTACAGAAGTTCCCGTGGTAATTATCGAGGCAGACGAGAAAAAGGTCATGGAGCTTGCCATGGTAGAGAATCTGCAGAGACAGGATCTCAACCCTATGGAAGAAGCAGAGGGCTATTACACCCTGATCCATGAATTTGGCTTATCTCAGGAGCAGGCCGCAGAAAAGGTGGGGAAATCTCGCCCCGCAGTTGCAAATGCACTACGGCTTTTGAGTCTGACAGAGGACTTGCAGGAAATGGTAGTCGAGGGTAAGCTCAGTGCAGGTCACGCCAGAGCCATCCTTTCTCTGCCTTCCGAGAAACTGCAAAAGGTAGCAGCGCAGAAGGTGATTGCTCTCCAGCTTTCCGTCCGTCAGACGGAGTCAATGTGCAAGAAAATGGCACAGGAAGACAAGTCCGAGGAAGAGAAGCCTGCACCCCTTACTGTAGATTATGTGGGAGAATGCGAAAAACTCCTGACAAAACAGTTGGGCAGAAAGGTCAAGATCGTCAACGGAAAGCGCAAGGGTCGTATGGAACTGGAATTCTACGGTCAGGATGATCTGCAACTTCTCTATGAGACGCTTCTGGCTGTACAGGCACCCAAGAACAAGAAATCTTAATTAAACCAATATGAGGTGATATATATGATTGATATCAAACGCATCAAGGATAATCCGGAAGCCGTAAAGGCCGGATATCATGCAAGAGAGATCGACTGTGATGCACAGGTAGATCGGATCTTGGAACTGGACGGACAGAGAAGAGCCCTGATCCTGGAGACCGAGACCTCCAAGGCAGAGCAGAACCGTGTTTCCAAGGAGATCCCCATGCGGAAAAAGGCCGGCGAGGATGTTGCTCCCATCTTTAAGCGCATGGGCGAACTGAAGGCACAGATTGCCGAAAACGACAAAAAACTCACGGAAGTAGAGGCAGAATACCGCACCCTCATGCTGTCCCTGCCCAACCTGCCCGATCCCGATCTGACCGCCGGTGGCAAGGAAAACAACGAGCCCCTGCGTTATATCGGCGAGCCCCATGTTTTCGATTTCGAGCCCAAGCACCATGTAGATCTGTGCACCAATCTGGGTCTCATCGATTATGAGCGTGGCGCAAAGCTGGCAGGCTCCGGTTTCTGGGTCTATCGCGGTCTGGGTGCCCGTCTGGAATGGGCTCTGCTGAACTACTTCATGGATTGCCACCTGGCAGACGGCTATGAGATGGTCATGCTTCCCCACATGCTTGAGTACCAGTGCGGCGAAACCGCAGGCCAGTTCCCCAAGTTTGCCGATGAGGTCTATAAGATCGAGAACCCCACCGACGAGCGTATGCACTTTATGCTCCCCACTGCCGAGACTGCTCTGGTTTCCCTCCACCGTAACGAGATCATGACGGAAGCTGAGCTTCCCCATAAGCTCTTTGCTTACACTCCCTGCTTCCGCCGTGAGGCCGGCTCCCACAGAGCCGATGAGCGTGGCATGGTTCGCGGTCACCAGTTCAACAAGATCGAGATGTTCCAGTTCTCCACTCCCGAAAAGTCCGACGAGGCCTTCGAGGAAATGCTTCACAAGGCAGAGGCTCTGGTCAAGAATCTGGGCTTCCATTTCCGCACCGTGAAGCTGGCTGCAGGGGACTGCTCCGCATCCATGGCAAGAACCTTCGACATCGAGATCCAGATCCCCTCCATGAACGGCTATAAGGAAGTTTCTTCCGTATCCAACGCCCGTGACTACCAGGCTCGTCGCGGCAACATCCGCTTCCGCCGGGAAGCCACGGGCAAGACCGAATTTGTCCACACTCTCAATGGCTCCGGTCTGGCTACCAGCCGGATCTTCCCCGCCATGGTGGAACAGAATCAGCGGGCCGACGGTTCCGTGG
>JAZREB010000258.1:0-2346 GCA_045660585.1 Faecousia sp.
ATGGTGGTCAAAGGCAGAGATGCCAAAAACGGCACTCCCCGGGAGTTGGAGATCCTGGGCTCCGAGATCCACGATGTACTGTCCCGTCCCATCCGACAGATCGTAGAAGAAGTGCAGTCCGTTTTGGAGGATACCTCTCCTGAGTTGGTGGGTGACATTGCCACCAACGGCATTACTCTTACCGGTGGCTGCAGCCAGCTTTACGGTATGGATCAGGTTCTGACAGAAAAAACCGGTATCGTCTGCACCGTGGCAGATGACCCGGACTCCTGTGTTGCCTATGGCTGTGGCAAGAGCCTGGCATGGATCAACAGCATGAACGAAGGCCCTATCAATATTGCAAGAAAACGTCTTTTGAATCAAGACTGATGCAAAGGGGCTGTAAAATAACAGCCTAGCAAAAGACGGAGGATTCCAGAAATGGGATCCTCCGTCAGTTTATGCTCGTATTATTGGGCTGTGGATAACTTTTCGGCAAAAACAGGCATAACAACCACAACCCCAGTAAAATTTGCTTTTTGGGGGATAAATTGTTTATAAATTTACGCAGCTATTGGCTCTGACAACTTCTTCAAATGGTATTTATGGAGGTTAAAACCGCAGGATATTAGGCCTAACTCCAAAATCACACCCTCCATCCCTCTTCGGTGCAGCCGCTTGTAGTTCCTGTTCCACTTAATTTCACCAAAAACACCCTCTGCCTGGATGCTTCGGTTCATCCGTAGCAAGGCACCATGTACACAGTTTAGGTTATTGAGAACCTCATTGTGGAATTGTGTCAATTCCTCGTTAATGCGAACCACACGGTTCTCTTTGCTCTTGTGGCATTTTTCCCTGTGAGGACAACCTGTGCAATCTTCACACTGATAGTATTCCTCTGTTCGACCAAATTGGTTTCCCTTTACCGGCGCAGATCGCAGAAAATAAAACCGTTTCCCATTGGGGCAGACCATGTAGCCGACCTGGTCTACGGCAAAGTTACAGGCTCGGTAAGGATCGTTTCGGTACTTGCTGTCTTTTGTTTCTTTTTCATACATCGTGAACTTCATATACTTTTTCATACCATGCCGCTCGCAAAACAGATAGTTATTGAAACTGCCGTATCCGGCATCTGCTACGGGATACTGTGGATAGAATCCATATCTGCTGCAGAATCCATCCATTAACGGTTGGAAGCAATCCATATCAGATGCATAAGCAAATACACTGTAGTGTGCTATCATTTCGTCGCAGATCACCATTTGTAAGTTATATCCCGGCAACAGCTGGTCATTCTTCATGTGGTCTTTCTTGAACCGCATAAAGGTTGCATCCCGGTCAGTTTTGGAATAACTGTTTCTCTCCTCACCGCAGATGGCAATCTTTTGTGCATAACTTTTCAGTTTCTTATAGCAGTCATAGACCTTGTCATAAAGCCGTTGGATTGTTGTTTTGTGCTTGCCTTTACCATGAACAAAATCTTCTTTTGTCATTCCCGCAGCTTCTAAGAATGTGGCGAGAATATATTTCACATACTCAACAGCATACTCCTGACGAATCTCAAAGACCGCTCTTTGGTAGAGGGCCATATAAGCATTTACTTCTTCCAGCAGAAGAGATAGCTTATGAAACACATTGTTTCTGCTTTTAATGCAGCTCTTTTTCCAAACCCAGGTGTATTTATTTGCATTCGCCTCAAGCTTGGTTCCGTCAATGTAGGCGTGGTTAAGATCCACACCTAACTGCCCGAACATATAGCGGTTGATATCATTGAAGATATCCTCTATACTGCCGGATAGCTCGTTGTGGATGAAATTACTTATGGTCATATGGCTGGGTGCGTTTTCTTCGTCCAGTAACCACAAAAACCGAATATCTGTATCACATAACTTCTGGATGAAACGAACGGAGCAATAGCCAAACTCCATAAAGGCAAACAGTACGATCTTTAACAGCTTCTCACGGTCATATCTGGGGCGACCTGTTTCGTGACCTTTCTTCTCCACGAAATATTTATATAGGTCGATATGTGCCATGACTTCACTGAAAGAATATACCGGATCATTTATTTTAATAATTTTTTCTAAATCCACTGGTAATTTCAGTTGGATTGGTGTAGAATACACCTTGGTGATATGGTTTTTCATGAGCAGTTAAATTATACCACTAAAGGGTCGTTTCTTCCACTGAAACGACCCTTTCCCTATACAATATTTTGCAGGCTGTACCTTCCGGCACAGCCTGCTTTTTACGGGACTTTTTTTACAGCCCCTTTTTTTGGTGGACAAGAGATCACAGTGTAGAACAAAGTGGTTTCGGACGGTGCTGTGTGTTTTTGCCGTTTGCACTCCCCATAGCAAATGAACT
>JAZREB010000259.1:0-2180 GCA_045660585.1 Faecousia sp.
GGTCATCATTTTAGCACCGATGGGGAGCATCTTGATCTCGGTTTCCGTCAGGCTGTCACCGCAGGCAGAGAGGAAGCCCTCTGTAAAGGTGCGATACAGATCCAGACTCATAGAGACCTTGCTCAGATCCTGCTCATCCTCGGCAGCAGTAGCAGCACCAAAACGGATGGAGTCGCCCAAGTCCTAGAGAGAAGAGCCGGGCATAATGGTATCTAAGTCAATGACACACAGAGCCTCACGGGTGTCATAGTCTAACATGACGTTATTCAGCTTGGTGTCGTTGTGGGTAACACGGAGGGGGAGTCTGCCGTCTGCCAGACGGTCAACGATGGCACCTGCCTCCGGCTCCCGATCCAGGTAGAATTGGATCTCCTTTTGACAGAGCTTTGCTCGATCCATACTATCTGCATCCAGAGCCTCGTGGAACTGACGATAACGATCCACGGTGTTATGGAAGTTTGCAATGGGCTCATGGAGCTTTGCGGCGGGGAATTGGGCAAGGAGCTTCTGGAATCGACCGAAGGCGATGGCGCTCTGGCGGAATTCTTCGGGAGATTCGGCCTTTTGCAGGCACAGGCTGTTTTCAATGAAGGGGAAGACGCGCCAATATTCGCCCTCTTCATCCACGTAGGTATCTCTGCCATCCTTGGTGGGGATCAGGCTAAGAGCACCGCGGGGATCCTCTGTCCTCTCACTGAGGAAAGCGGTAACGGAGGCAATATTCTCCATAAGCTCCCAAGGCTTGGTAAAAATCTTGCTGTTGACCCGCTGTAGGATGTACATACAACCACTGTCACAGGCAACGGCAAAGGTATCGTTAATATGTCCGCAACCGTAGCGGCCTACATAGATAGGTGTGCCACGGAGGGGATAGGATTCCAGTACTTTTTCCGGGCTGATCATAAGAGATTACCTCCACAGATATTCGGGGTACTTACCCGCATCCTTCATAGCCTGTACAGCGGCTACGACAGAGGGAAGATCGTCCTTGTAGGTAACACCGTGCCAGTGAGCATCACTGCTGAGAACACGGATAGTGCCGGTTTTTTCTGCAATCATGTCGCTGACAATTCTGGGCAGGAAGAATTCTGCCTTCAGGGGATTGGCAGGCATGGTGTTGGTGAGGAAGTCCACAAACTTAGCCTCGAAGCCGTCCAGAGCCTCACGACGGAAGCCCCACAGGTTCATGGAAACGATGCTGTCCATGGGAAGCTCGGTATAGGTCTCGTCGTCTTCTGTAAAGGCGGCCTTATCTCCCTGCTTAACGATCTTGGTACGCTCGACGATATCTACGAGATATCCATTTTCGTCTGTAGTGCAGACACCGCGGGCAACGGAGCCGTTCTCGGTCAGGGTGTTGCTCAGATGATAGCCCACCATGGCATGCTCCGTGGAAGCCAGATCCTGAGACAGGAAATCGGCAATGGCTACGAAAGCCTCCTGACCGTAGAAATCGTCTGCATTCAGTACGGCGAAGGGGCCGTCAATGACGTTACGGGCACACCAAACAGCGTGGGCAGTGCCCCAGGGTTTGACCCGTTCTTCGGGAATGGAGAAGCCCTCAGGGAGTTGGTCTAAACTCTGGTAAGCATATACCAACTCTACATGATTGCGGATACGGGAGCCGATGGCGGCCTCGAAGTCCTCTTCAAATTCCTTTTTAATGATACATACCACTTTGCCAAAACCAGCGCGGATGGCATCATAGATAGAATAGTCCATAATAATATGTCCCTGTGCATCTACAGGGGTGATCTGCTTCATACCACCGAAGCGGCTACCCATACCGGCGGCCATGATCACAAGGGTCGGTTTTTTCATAAATCCGTCCTCCTATATAATGTGTGATACTTTATATATTAGTAGAAAAGTCGATGGATTGCAAGTGAAAAAGGGAAAAAGGATAAAAAACGATAAAAAACGGTAAAAAATCAGAGATATAATGGGGAGATGTCGCTGTTTTTGACAAAGGGGATCCGCTCCGATGCAGGAAATTTCATGCATTGGAACGGATGGAAAAGGTATCAGTATGTAAGCCCCTTGGGATAGAAGAATCGGATGGCTCCGGGGACGATTTCGAAGGTGGCATCCTTTTCTATGAGGAGCTCGCCGTCTAAGTTGATCTCGCTGTCTTTGTCGCAGTGGACAGTGACCTTTTTACAGCGGTAGGAGGTGACCAG
>JAZREB010000260.1:0-11100 GCA_045660585.1 Faecousia sp.
GTAGGTAAATGAAGCTAACTTTGGATATAAAGGCTCACTTTTTGCACTGCAAGTGTTGCAATGCAGGAAGGTATTATGATATAATAATATATACTACAAAGTTTTAATGTAAACAGACACTATCAATTGGAGGTATGATTATGAAAAATGCAGCAAAAAGATGCTTGAGCTTCCTGCTTGTGGCGATAATGCTTTTACAGCTTATCCCTGTAGGAATAACAGCGGTTCAAGCGGAAGCCACGAAAGCGGTGACAGATTTGACAAGTGCCATTAACGGCTTGTCTTCACCCATTGCACAGAGCAATAAACTGCTGGACAATGTCACTGTTTCAAACACGGGACTCCTGGTGGGTACCTATTACATTGTTCACAAAGATGCAAACGGCACCTACCGGGTGATGGATCCGCTGTGTCTTTCTAACGGCCAGAACATTGCCGGTGCGTCCGTTACGGTCTCAGGAACCTCTATTAACGGCGCTGATCCCTCTATGGCCATTGACATCACCCACGACAGTTCGAATACTTATTATCTTCACACCAGTGACGGACGGTATTTGCGGGAGTATGCCTATGGCAATACCCCCTGTATTGTTGCAGCCAATAACAAGTCCCTATCCTTTGGTATCAATTTCTATGGTACCAGCACCGCTTATCAGGCACACTCTGTTCGAATTTACAGATATTTTTCTGTTGGCGGCACCTATAGTACATACGATCTGCACTACAACGGTAGCGGCGAGTTCGGCTGGATTCAAAATGTTGCCGGTCAGTATCCTGTGACGCACCAGTTCTTCCTTTATAAGATCGCCCAGCGTTGGGATACCTCCGAGCTCTATAACGCTATTCAGGCCATGAAGAGCTATGCCTCTGCAAATAACGGAAGATTTGCAGAGGGGATCCATGCCGCCTTTATGGAATGCATGGAAAAGAGCATTAACCTCTATAAGACCTACAATGTGGCGACCGGATCTCAGACTTATGAACAGGTAGTGGCCATCCGCAGTGAGCTGAAGGCGCAGACGGAGTGGCTCCTGTCCTATAAGGATGTTCTGCAGGCAAGCTACGCCGATGCTGCCGACAAGATCCCTGCGCCTCACAATGCCTATGTTCCTGTCTCGTGGGGTGATCTGACGATCAATAAGATGGCTTTGCTGAACGGAGGCACCTACTACATTGTCAACAAAAATGCTGCTGGCACAGCCGGCCATCTGGTCGACCTGACGCAGGACTACTATAGTGAGGACTTAATAGCTGCTCAGAATGTCACCATCAAGGATGATCAGATCGTCAACGCCGATCCGAACTGGGGCATCTGTTTGGAGCCTACCGGGGTTGCCAATTGCACAATTCTTCGTCCGCTGCAAGGCTTGCGCGTTGGTTTGGAGACGACAGAAGAAGGAAGCCCTTATTATAAAATTGTCTATTATACCATATCAAGAGATTTTGAGTTCACGCCTTTTGCCGACGGTATTTACATCAATGTTCACCCGGGCGGTAAGGATGTCAACGGTGATGGCAGAAACGACCGCTACGCACTGAACTATATCGCAAGCGAAAACGGATTCCGTTTGATGTTAGACCTTGACGAAACGCAAACTGCCACAAACACAATGCATCTGTATCGGATCTCAACCCAGTCCATCGAGCTTTACAAGGCGATCAAGCGTTTGGCTCCCTATGCTACGGGGAATGCAGACGAACGTTATCCTGCAGATACATACAGCGCATTCATTACTTGTCTCACCGAGAGCATTAAGCTATACCAGCAATACAATGTGACTCTGAACACAACGGACAAGGCTAATCTTTCGGCTATCGAAAAGTCCATGAATGATAAGGCTACTGTGCTTCGCGGCTATTTGTCCACCCTCACCAAACAGGATACCGTCACGCCGTATATTGACATTCCTGTAGAGATCTACGACTTCCGTGCCGACGGACTGATGTTTGAGTATCTGAACGCACACTATAATCTGGCCAGTGTGAGTGCCGGCTCAAGTTTAACGATTCCCGGAAATTGGTCGAATCATGGCCGCATCAATTTGACTACGGGAAAACTGACAAATCGCAAGCTTTCTTATACAGAACAGGTTGTGACCTTTGTCGTTAACTCCTTCTACGAAGAAGGAGCCTTGAGCAATCTCCATGAAGGCAACCATGCCCCCGGATGGAACAGTGCCTTTTATGATTTGCTCCCTACTGTTACGAATACACCCCTGGACAAGGGCTCATATAATGAGACCATCGACAAAACCAAAAACGGCGGAGAGCTGAGTTGGAGTGATGTAAAGACTTATTATGATCTTGCCTACTATCTCCTGACCTATATGTGGCGGCCTGTTCCCGAAGGTGATATTGTGGATACGAAGAACAACCTTCCCTACAATGTCACCGTAACAGAGCGTGACCGTCTGCGCCTTTATGCCGACGAAAATGGCAACTATATCCTTGATGCAGACAACGATGTACTCTATGACGGATACTATACTTACAATCCTACGCCCAGAGCGGCGGAAGACATCACTTATTCCTCTCCCTTGTTTGCTCCTGTTGATGGCTTGGGTTTCGAAACAGCGGAGATGATCGAGAAACTGGGCGGTGATACGGACCGCGGCGGTCTGTACGCAGGTTACGGCACTGCATCAGCCAATACCAATTTCCACTTCACCATGCATGCCTATGGCAGCTTTGTCTACTATGAAAGCCAAAATCAATATTTTGACTTCCTTGGAGATGACGATGTCTATTTTTTCATTGACGGCAAGATGGCACTGGACCTTGGCGGTGCACACCAGGCCTTGGGCGGCCGCGTAGACCTAAATAGCCTTGGGCTGGTAGACGGTGAGGTTTACGACTTCGATATGTTCTATGCGGAACGCCACACCTCCGCTTCTAACCTGAAGTTTTCTACCAACATCAAGATCGTTGACACAGAAACTCTGACCACTATGGGTCAGTATGCCCAGACCTATAACGGGAGCTCCAAGGTGGATGCTGCAACGGGTCTTGGTGCCAGCATTATCGACAACGGTGCAGTCTATGTGGGTGACACAACAGCCTACAGCTTTGATCTGATGAACACCCGCAATCTCCCTGTATACGATATTTCCTTTGTTTCGACCACTCTCGGCACAAGCATTTCCGGCAGTAGCCTGATTCTCTACAAGTCCTCACTTACTAACGGTGCGGTAACAGACATCAAGGATATTACAGTCTACTACCGTACGGTTACCCAGGACGAAAACAGCGAAAACATCATTCATAGTGGGACGCCTGTGGCAAAGAGCTACACTGATATGACGACGCTTCTCAGCAAGGCAATCCAGAACAATACGACCCTTGCGGAGGGCAGCTACCGTGTTTCCATCAGCTCTGAGAAAGAGCTGAAGGAACTGCTTTTGCTGGGCATACCTCATAACTGTCAGATCAGCGTTTACGGCTTCAAGCGGAACACCACGCAAAATGACACACCCTTTACCAACACCGTAAGCTCCCGGTGTTACTATACCCGCGTTGCCACCAACGAGGGAAGCGCCGGTGGCGAGGTCTTTACGCTGAACGGCAGTGCCAGCCGTAAGGTGCGGGTTTCCGCAAATCTGCCCAGCATCGATCCGCAGCAGATCGTCCTAGACTATGGCAAACCGGTTGAAATACCTGTTACAAAAATTGCCGAAAGTATCTATACAGATTCCTTTGTAACGGTTACCGGCTTTGTAGGTATCACACCTAAAGGTGGGCATGGGCAGGTTCTGAAAAATGCCCCCGCAGGTCTTGTCTGCACTACGGTGGAAAGCACTCTTACCACAGAAAACGGAATCTTTACCCGAACTGAGGACGGCCTGCGGTTTGAGTTGACAGATTTCTTTGATGCGATAGAAACAGTCAATCTGGTCTATTCCTTAGAGGGCTGCGAGCTGACTGACCCCGATGGGTCAAATACGATCTATAAATATATTCTGGTACAATTGCAGCTCATTCCTGCAACCTCTATCTACTATGAAACGGACTTCGCAAGTGGTGTTTTCGACTTGAATGCAATATCCGGTTCCATGTTCTTCGATTTTACCAACAGTGCAGAAGAACAGGTTCGCTTCTCCGGTGCACCTTATGGCGGATATAACTTCTCGCAGGAAGAAAATGCGCATTGGGCAACCCGTTCGACCCGTAGCGACAAAATAACGGCAAGCGATTTTGTGATTGATAACAACAGCGGAACCATCAGTATTGATGTTGCACCCGACAGACCTTACAACGATACCAGTAATTATGGCCCATGGTTTACCACAACAAATGTTTACGGTAACTATCCGTCAAACGCAAGTGGCGAATATCATCCGCTGAGTTATATTCCCAAAAATGCAGAATATATCCAGATTTGCTTCAAGGTCGAAGGTTGTGAGGTAACCCGTTCCGGCAATCCTCGCATTGTTGTAGTTTATGACTATATGAAGAACGGCGACTATCCCGGAAAGGCGTATGCCGGTCGTGATTACACTATGGTCAAGGAATACGCCTATAACGAGGGCGTGTATCAGGTATTGACCCTTCCCGTTTCTGAAAACTTCAAAAATGCCGATATGGTAACAACCTTCGGCTTCCGTTTCTGGGATCTGAAGAGCGTAAACAACGGCAAAATCACGGTCGATTATATCTATGTCGGACCGGAGGCCGGATTGCCGCAGAAGCAGAATGTTCTGTTGGAATTTGACAGCAACAACATTACCACTTGGACCCCAAAGAATTCGACGGTAACAGTGGACGCAGAGGCAGGTGTCTTGCGTGGCGAGATCACAGCAGCAGATCCGTACCTTGCGATGCGTACTACATCCGGCACATTTAGCTATGCTCCGAAGGCAAATGATATTATCCAGATGCGCATCAAGGTTGCTTCCGGTGCAGGTAGCGATATTCAGGCTTATGTGAGCGAGTCCGGGACATCAACTTACTCCGGAGGCTCCACTGAGGTTATTCCGTTCACACCGAATGGGGAATATCAAGTCATTCAGCTGGATTTACCCAAGAAATTTGTCGGAAAAACCATTTGGGGTGTCCGTGTCGATTTGGTGCATAGCTATTCCGGCAGCGGCACTTATGCCTACGAGATCGATTATATCTATATCGGTCCGGCGGCAGACGCACCGCAAGAGGAGAAAAATTATCTGCTCTTCGACTTTGACAATTCTGTTGAAGCCCAGAAACGCTATGCCGATCCTGCTTACGGCGGTTTCAATTACGATGTGGACAACTGGGCAACTTCCGGCGCCACCGGAAAGTACACCATCGATACCGAGAATGGCGTTATGAAGGTGAATATCAAGAGCACGAATGTGGGTCCTTATCTTGCCATTACAAAGACTCCCGGCAGCTATCCTTGGAGCGGTGAGAACGGATACGCTCTGGCACCTATGAGCTATCATAAAAACGATGGCGATATTATTCGAGTTCGTTTCAAACTGGAAAACTGTGCTGTTTCCGAAGGTGCGACGCCCGATGTTCAGATGCTGATTCACAATACGACACCCACGGGCAGAGCCTATGACTACAGAGAAGTGGGATATACCTTCGTGCTGGACGAATATATTATCGTCGATATTCCGCTTGATGGTAAAATTAATTCGACGGATATTATAAACAATGTCGGTTTGAGATTCCGAAATATCACAACGGCTGATGCCGGCATGATCACGATCGACTATATCTTTGTCGGTCAAAAAGAGGATGCTCCGGCACCGAGTTATCTCTATTTCGGATTTACAAATACCGAGATTGACCAAGAGCGTTACGAAGATCCAATCTACGGCGGTTTCAATTTCGATGTTAGCAACTGGTGCGTAGCAAATGGCACGGCAAGACAGGGCTATACCGCTGATCCTACTACGGGAACAATGGTTATCCCTGTAGCAAACCGTACTTCGGATTATGGTCCTTACTTTGCTACTTCCAGCTCCCTTACGCAGTATCCCTACAGTGGCTCTGCCGATGTGGCGCCGTTGTCCTATAGCACAACCGGTGAGGATATACTCAAGATCCGATTCAAGATAGAGGATTGTGACATTGTAGGTGGAAGTAGTGGAAAGCCGAAACTTAACCTCCTGCTGCACAGCACTGTTGACGGTGCGTCAAAATATGTCACCAATATATCTACGGAGTACACCTATACAAACGGGCAGTATTTGGAGCGCAGTTTTAACCTTTCGGAGACCTATGATACAGATGACCTGCTCCACAGTGTCGGTTTCCGCTTTTATTATCTCAACAGCAGCTCCGGCGGCAAGATCACAATCGACTATATCTATGTGGGCAGAGAGGCAGACTTTGCGAAGGCTCGCAACCGGTACGAACAAGTGTGGCAGACGGTTTCTGATGGCACAGGGTTCGATCGGTATCAGGATGTGGATATGGTTGACGGCGAAAGTACAACCTCTTATGCACTTCAGTCTGAGGTAACTGCCGAGACGGCGGCAAAGCCTGAGACGAAGGGTAAGGAAACGGCTACCCGTGCGGCTGCAAACATCGATCTTCCCAGCGGCGTAAGCGTGAAGAACAGAACCGAGTACACCCTTGCAGAGGGCGTGTCGGAGACCATTATTACGGAACAGAATAATAAGCTGGCGGTTTACATTGCGGAAATCGGCGCAAACTCAAAGACTGCACTCAAGGTAAGCACTCCCGGTTATTATGCTGTGGGAAGCACGGAAGAAAGCCGTGTCGCCAACTACTATTCCTTGCCCAACAATATCCAGTATGTCGTGGATCAGGCAAAGGCATATGAGAAGGCAACGGATGAAAAAATCCTCTTTGCTATGAACGGCTCCTTCTTTGACGGTCAGGAGGTCAATCGTGGTCCTTTGGTGCTGGAGGGCAATATGCTTCAGGGTTGCTTCGGTACTCTCTCGGGCGAATATATCTTCGCTCTGCTCAAGGACGGAACTTATGCAATTTTGAATCACACAGACGATTTTTCCAATGTGGAAGAGGGCTTGGGTGCGCGCCACCGACTGATCGAAAACGGTGTGAATGTCATTGCTGGCAAACCGGAGGCAGATAATCTGATCCATGTTCTGCATCCTCGTACTGCAATCGGTTTGAAAGCAGACGGCAGTGTTGTTTGTATCGTTGTTGATGGCAGAAGCGCAGCAGGATATACCACCAACGGCATCAGTCTGCCCGATTTGGCAGATCTGATGATCTCCTTGGGTTGCGTGGATGCTGTGAACTTAGACGGCGGCGGCTCCTCTACCTTCGTAACTCGCCGCAACGCAAATCAGAGCCTTGCAATGCGAAATAAGTCCTCCGATTCTGCAGGTCAGCGTCCTGTTGCTTCGGCACTCCTGTTTATCTCCACAGAGGATCATTGTCAGCATACTTATGCCAACAACGACTACCGCTTGCTCTCCGAAGGCAGACATGAGCTGCTGTGCGACATCTGCCGTCAGGGTATCGACTCTCCCCACCGCTATACGAATGGCGTTTGCGTTTGCGGAAAGCAGGAAGAGAAGCAAACAAATCTCTTGTTTGACTTCGCAAACCAACCCACAGATCGCGAGCGTTACAACAATGCAGCTTACGGCTATCGCAATTTTGACATGCCCAGCCAAGCAAAGGATGAGGTAGATGTGGCAAATGTCGATGCTAAATGGACATGGTGGAGAGGCTTCTGGGCAACACAGGCTACGGATAGCGATCTGCAGCACCGCAAGGACTTTGTCGTAGACTCCAATGCCGGCGTTTTGCGTGTGGATGTTGCGGACTATACCGGAGCCGATGACACCGGAATCCTGACTGCACCCAGCAAGCCCTACGGAGATAGTAATAACTACGGTCCCTTTGTCATGACTGCTCCGTACTATTATCAGTGGACGCGCAAGAACTATAATTTCCAATCCCTGCATTACGATCCTTCCAATGCAGAGATCGTTCAGGTCCGATTCAAGCTGGAAAACTGTGGATCTACGAATACACCGGCAGTTATTTTCCTTGCAAATTATATAGACGGAGGCGACAACGGTGAGATCCAACTCAGCAAGAGCTATACTTTTGCGGATGCGGACAATCAGTATGTTGTTGTGGATGTTACATTGAACGATGCTGCCAGAGGCCGTGACGAACTGACTTCTCTTGGTCTTCGCTTTAATAACATTTACAGCAAAGAACCGGAGGATTCCGGTAAACAAGGTGCAGTAGTCATTGACTACATTTACATCGGCACGAAGGCAGATGCTCCTACCAACGGTGATCTGTTTATTGACTTCACCAACACCAAGGCAGATCAGCAGCGGTATGCAACGCACACCTTCAGCGGCTTGAACTTGGATCTTGCGGAAAACTGGACACCCATGCCTAACTTTAAGGCTCCTGTCATCTCTGACGGTGTTATGACTCTTACGCATAAGTACAACACCATTAACAACGGCTATGTCACCCCCGGCAGCACTTTGGAGTCGAGACCGTTAAACTACGTTCCTTCTGCGGATGATTATTTACAGATTCGTCTGAGAATTGACGGAGCGGTCTCAACAGCAGCCAGTGCAAACGGTCGCTTCGTTATGTTCTATGCAGACGATACAGGCAACACAGTCCCCGGTAATGACAATTTTGTGGCCTATAATTTCCCCAAAGGAACGATTCTGCATCACGGGTGGGTCACGTTGACCTTTAAGATCAGTGATATGATCACCAGCGGCAAAAACTTTACGCAGTACGATTCCATCAGCAGAATCTCTCCGGGTTTCTACTGGCTGCAATCTGCCGAAGGTAGATTTGCAAGTTTCCAAATTGACTACATCTATATCGGGTCGGAAGAAGGGCTTCCTTCCTTCGACAAACCGGTTTATGGCTACGATTCTTCCTACACTGATGACAGTAAGCTTTCTAACGGCAGTTCTCTGTTCGTCATGGGAAAGGGTATTCCAAACATAGCGAAAGACAGTAGCGGAAATCCCTCCTATATCAATTATGCTGCTGCAGATGCTTACACAGAGGTCTCCTTCACCTTTACGGGAACAGGCTTCGACATCATCAGCCGCACAGGAGCCGATCAGGGTATGATCCGTGCAGTGATTCTCGACAGCAACGGAGGGATTGTGAAGAACGTTTCGGTTATCAACAAGGGTGAGTCGGAGCTGTATCAGATTCCTGTACTCTCTGTGGAAGGCCTCGCACACGGTACTTATACCGTCAAGCTCTTTGTTGACGAGGCTTTTGACTACGGCAATAACGGGAATGATGACATCTTCGGCGGCGCAATGGATCGTGGAGGAGAATTCTATTTCGATGCCCTGCGGATCTATAATCCCATCAACACGCAGAGTGCCGATGTAAACAGTGCCTATGCCTATGAGGTCTACCAGAAGCACGGCGAAGCGGATCCCACCATTACCGAGCTCAGAGATATTTTGATCGATGCAAATAGCTTTACTGCAGGTAGTACTATGAATGGTGTGGTCTACTTGGATGCCATGGCTCTGCCGGGAACCAGCTTTGACAATGCAAACGGAACGCTAATCCCGGAGATCGCGAAGTATAGGGCAATCGGTCCCAATAACGAGGTCTACCTGCTCCCCGGCAATGCTATCGCATTTAAACTTGAAGTAGATGGCCCCATTCCTGCAAGCATTGACATTGCGGCAAAGAGTGCAGACAGCTCAGATGTTTCTATGGTTGTAAGTGTTACCTCTACCGTACCGACTACGCTTCCCACGGGACCCTCCCGGGATATCCGAACCTCTACGGCACTGTACTATCCCATGGATATCTTAGCTTCTCGATGGAAAACCGTAACGATTAATAATAGAGATACACACTATGTTTATGTTACCATCTACAACAGTGGGACACAAGGCATTTTGTCCATTACAGATATCAAGTATGCCTATGATTTCCCGAATCCTGATGAGCCTGTAGGTCGTAAGGGGGTACGCTTTGTAGTTGATGCACCTATGCTGGAGATGTATACCGGCACCTGCGCTCACATCTGGGATCAGGGCAAAATCACCACTGCTCCTACCTGTACATCTGTGGGTATAAAAACATTCACCTGCACCGTTTGCGGTATTTTCTATACCGAAACCATTGCGGCACTTGGGCACAGCTATACCGATGGTGTGTGTATCTGCGGTCAGAAGGAGGTAAAGGAACCTGTAGAGGAAGCAAAGTGGAAGATGAGCCATACCCTGAATCTTGCCAGCGATATTTCTGTGAATCTGGTGGTAAGCAAAGCTCTGCTGGAAGGCTTCGACATGGAAACTGTCTATGTCTTGGCAGAACTGGATACCTACGAGGGAGATATCAAGACTGGTGTAAAGACAATCAAGATCATTCCTGAAGAAAAGGGTAGCTACTATTACTTCACCTTGAACGGTCTTACTGCTGTAAACATGAACGACAGGATCCGTTCCGTTCTCTATGGCACCAAGGATGGTCAGGTGTATTACTCTCCTGCAGACGAGTACAGCGTTGCGACTTATGCTTATTCGCAGATGAACAAGGCTGCAGTAGCAAGAAGTCTGAAGGTGCTCTGCGCTGACCTTCTCCGCTATGGTGCCAAGGCACAGGTCTTCAAGACCTACCGGACAGACAGCCTTGCAGATGCAGCTATGACTAATGCCCATAAGGCTTATCTCAGCGACATGAGCAAGGTCGCTTTCGGCAATACCAATGTGACCCTGAATGATCTGTCTGCACCTTCCATCACTTGGGCAGGTAAGGTTCTGAATCTGCAATCCAAGGTCACCTTGAAATTCGTGTTCAACACCGCAGGCTACAGTGGCAATTTGGATGATCTGAACCTCCGAGTGAGCTACACCGACATTGAAGGAAAGAGCGTAACCACCATTGTAGAGGAGATAGAGGCCTACAATGCAGTGAGTGGGCTGTACGCTTTCTCCTTCGATAGCCTCTTAGCCGCTGAGCTGCGGAGCGTGGTTTCTGTTCAGGTCTACGCAGGAGAAACCCCGGTATCCTGCACCCTGCAGTACAGTGCAGATACTTACGGCAACAACAAGACCGGGACACTACTGGATCTGTGCAAAGCCCTCTTCGCTTACTCCGACAGCGCAAAAGCATACTTTCAATAAGTTCTGAATCCATGGAGGCGGCTTG
>JAZREB010000261.1:0-1660 GCA_045660585.1 Faecousia sp.
ATCGGCGACCTCATTGCCGTTGATGTTGGCGGCGCGACCACGGATGTGTATTCCGTAGCGGACGGTATGCCGGAGCATATGAACACGGTGTACAAGGGACTTCCCGAGCCCTTTGCCAAACGAACCGTAGAAGGGGACATCGGTATGCGCTACAGTATCAAGGGCATTGTAGAGGCCGCAGGCTTAACCCGCATGAGCCAAATCTCCGGCTTGACACCGAGACGTGTAACGGAGCTGGTAGACATGCTCAGAGCCAATACGGACATGGTACCCAATGGGGATCCGGAGTTAGAGGCTCTGGATTTCGCCCTTGCCTCCATGGCAACGGAAGAGGCGGTTCGCCGTCATGCAGGTACTATGGAAGAGACCTATACCCTCATGGGTCTGACCTTTGTCCAGAGTGGTAAGAACCTGACCAAGGTCAAGCAGATCGTAGTCACCGGCGGTAGCCTGATCCACACGAAAAAGACCGAAAAAATCGCAAATCATGCCTTGTATTCACCTATGGATCCTGCCTCCCTGCGACCCAAGGAAGCAGATGTATGGGTGGATCGGAAATATATTCTTGCAGCTATGGGGCTGCTTTCATCCTACTATCCCCAGACAGCTCTGAGAATCATGAAAAAGGAGTTAGAATTCCATGGATATTCAGAATAAGCGTATTCCCGAAGCCGAGTTTGAAGCCCTGCGGAAAGAAGTCCTGACCCAGTGGCCTACCGGCAAAGATGTCGATATTGACGAGGCTGTTGCCTACCATAAGGCTATGCCCGAATCCCGCAATTTCAGCAAGAAGCTCCTGGCCGCCAAGGCCGAACGCCGTACCCTGGTACAGCCCCGTGCAGGCGTTCCCGTTGTAGAAGAGCACATTAAGCTCATGCAGTACTTAGAGGAGCACGGCGAAGCCGATCTGCTCCCCTCCACCATTGATAGCTACACCCGTCAGAACCGCTACGAAGAAGCAGAGAACGGCATTGCCGAGTCCATCCGTCTGGGCAGAGCCATGATGAACGGCTTCCCCGCAGTGAACCACGGTGTTGCAAACTGCCGTAAGGTCGTTGAGAGCGTCAATGTTCCCATGCAGGTTCGTCACGGCACTCCCGATGCCCGTCTCCTTACCGAGATCACCTATGCAGGTGGCTTTACCAGCTACGAAGGTGGTGGTATCTCCTACAACCTGCCCTACTGCAAGAACATCCCCATGGAACGTACCATCCGTGACTGGCAGTATGTTGACCGTCTCACCGGTCTGTACGAAGAGCGTGGTGTTTCCATTAACCGTGAGCCCTACGGCCCCCTGACCGGCACTCTGGTTCCTCCCTGCATCTCCCACGCCGCCGCTATTATCGAGGCACTTCTGGCAGCAGAGCAGGGCGTTAAGAATATTACCGTAGGCTACGGCCAGTGCGGTAATCTGGTACAGGACATTGCCGCTATCCGCACTCTGGAAGAGCTCACCGACGAGTATCTGCAGAAGTACGGCTACAGCGATGTACAGGTCACCACCGTTCTTCACCAGTGGATGGGCGGTTTCCCCGCTGACGAAGCTAAGGCATTCGGTGTTATTTCTTCCGGTAGCCTCATCGCTGCTCTGTCCCACGCTACCAAGGTTATCGTCAAGACACCCCACGAGGCCATCGGCATCCCCACTATGGAAGCCAAT
>JAZREB010000262.1:0-4168 GCA_045660585.1 Faecousia sp.
AAGATCCCCCTGTCCCCCATGGAAGATGGCCATAGGTTGGAGCTATCCACCTACGGAGATCCCGATACCCCTGTGATCGTAGTACGGGACAGAAATTACGCCACATGGGAAGCCATAGATTCCTACTACAGCTCCGATTACACCCTCCTATGGGTCAGCCTTCCATACCGTGGAGAGGAGCAGACCACATCCCATCTCCTGTTGGAGCAGGTGGGAAAGGAAGCACGTTCCTACCCCGTCCTACCGGGAGAGAACAGCCCGACTCTCTACGGTGCCACCGAGGTTGAGCTCAAACAATATCCCCTATCTACCTTTACCCGAGGCAGACTCTACGACGGTGGCTATCTCAGCCTAAGTGATAACTTCCGTACCAGAATGTACGCCCCTGACGGAACGCTGATCTTCTCCTACCCCTTCGCCTCCCTAATGGAAGATTGAACCAAAATCACAGTTTGTCGCACTGTATACACTCCCAAATTTGTACAGACCAAAGAGCCCGATAAACGAGAATTTGTCCATATTCGGCAGAGTTGACACAATGGACAAAACATGATACAATCAATTCGGCGCCTGCGGGGTTACAGCCATAGGCGCCGGATTCTTTATTTTACACATAAGGAGACATACACATGATCAACAAAGAATGGGATCTGACTCCCCTTTATAAGGGCTTTGACGACCCTGCATACAGCACCGATTTAGAAGCCCTGCGCAATGCAGTTGCGGAATTTTCCCTGATTCCCGGCCTGCAGGCCACCATGGATCCCAAGGACTATCTTGTTAAGGCCCTGACGATCGAAGAGCAGGTCACAGCTCTGGGCGGTCGTCTGGCAGCCTATGCCGCCCTGCGCAGCTCCACCAACACCCGTGACGGTGAGGCCGTCAGCGCCCTGGGCAAGCTCCGCCAGATGTTCAGCGAATGCTCTGCCCCCTCTGCAAGTCTCCAGAGCTATATCGGCAAGGTAGAGGATTTAGAGTCCCTCATTGCCTCCCACCCCCTCTTGGAGCAGTACGGCTACCTCCTGCGGATGCGGAAGTTAGACGCAACCTACACCTTGGAAGACCGTGTAGAAGAGGTTCTTGCCAAAATGAATCTCTCCGGCGGCAGTGCATGGGAGAATCTGCAGGAATACCTGACCTCCACCGTTTCCGCCACCTACCGTGGGGAAACCGTCAATCTCAGCACCGTGCGAAATCTGGCTTATGACAAGGATCCCGACGTCCGTAAGGATGCCTACGATGCAGAGATCGCCTGCTACGACAAGATCAAGGACAGCGTTGCCTTCTCCCTCAACAGCCTGAAGACCCAGGTCAATACGGAGTGCGATCTCCGCAACGGTGGTTCCCCCTTAGACATGACCCTCCGCCAGAGCCGTATGGAGCGTTCCACTCTGGATGCCATGGTCACTGCCATTGAGGAATACCTCCCCGTTTTCTGGAAATACCTGAAGGCCAAGGCCAAGGCGCTGGGCTACGAAGGTGGCCTCAAGTGGTGGGATCTCTTTGCCCCCATGGGTGAGAACACCGCCACCTACACCGTAGAAGAAGCCAAGACCTACCTCATTGACCATTTTAAGGGCTTCGCTCCCGATATGGCAGAGATGATCACCCGTGCCTTTGACGAGGCTTGGATCGATTTCTATCCCCGTGACGGCAAGCGTGGAGGTGCTTTCTGCTACAACCTCCCCTACCTGAAGCAGAGCCGTGTCCTGACCAATTTCGACGGCGCTTTCGGTGATATCGTCACCCTTGCTCACGAGCTGGGACATGCCTACCACGGTCAGCAGATCGAGGAGCACGCTCCCCTGAATCTGGATTACTCCATGCCCGTTGCCGAGACCGCCTCTACCTTCAACGAGACTGTCATCATGAATGCCGCACTGGACGAGGCAACAGATCCCAAGGTGAAGATGGGTCTCTTAGAGAGCCAGCTCCAGGACACCACCCAGATCATGTGCGATATCATGTCCCGTTACTGGTTCGAGACCTCTGTTTTCGAGAAGTGCAAAGAAGGCTTCCTCTTCTCCGACGATCTGTGCAAGCTCATGCACGAGGCACAGCTCCGTGGCTACGGCGACGGTGTAGATCCCGAAACCCTCCATCCCTACATGTGGGTCTGCAAGGGACACTACTATTCCGCAAACCTGTCCTTCTACAACTTTCCCTACGCCTTCGGCGGTCTTTTTGCCGCAGGTCTCTATGCACTGTACCTCCGTGAAGGTGAGGCATTCCTGCCCAAGTACCGTGCCCTGCTGAAGGCCACTACCGTCAGCTCCGTAGAAGATGTTGCAAAGATGGCAGACATTGACCTAAGCGACGTAAACTTCTGGCGCAGCAGCTTGGAGATCTTCAAGGCTCGTGTAGAAGAATTCATCCGCCTGTCGGAAGAAGCCTGATCCCCCTAAAATCAAACATCTTCCATATCGGAACCGGTGATCCAGCCCCAAGGATCCCCGGTTCCTTGTTTTTTACCCTACTACACAGACCCAAAGTCTCAAATTCCCGTTTATCGCTCTGTTAGAGCGAGTGAAGTACCCACCTGCGGGGGGTACTTCACGCGTTCAGCACTTCACGCCCTAGGCACTTCACTCGCACCAACGGTGCGCTAAACGGGAATTTGAAAGGCAAATCTCTCTTTTTCTTGCAATTGCTTTTCCCTCGTGATAAAATCGGATATATATTCTTATCGGAGGTATCATCTACTATGGGTAAATTCACAAGATTTCTGTCCCTATGTCTCTCCCTGATCCTACTTTTCTCCCTCGTGCCTGTGGCTATGGCGGAGACAAAGCCCACCACCAAAGCTGTGGATATTTCTTCTATTTACGTCCCTGCCTATTCCGGAGGCACTTCTTCCGGTTGGATGGTGTATGACGGCGGTCTGGGGACTGCCATCGGTAACACAGGTGGGGAGTCTAAGATGCGGATCGTCACCGGCACCACCACCGCCCAGTATTCTACCTACCTCACCACCCTGAAGGACAAGGGCTATATAAAGCTTTTCGGCCGTACCGCCCCTGCTCAATCCGGTACCAACCGCCATGACAAGCACCTGTCCCCCGATGGCACCTACGTTCTCTACACCTACTGGACCCCTGCGGCAAAAGAAGTCCGTATCATCGTGGATACCCACATAGACACCTTCCGCACCTATAGCTATACCCCCGCCCCCGAGTGGGACGGTACCGGGCGGACAGAGGTCTATTCCTACTCCCTCCAGTTTGCCACAGACGGTCACCGTGACACCAGCTCTGCCAATACGGAACGGCGGAACAATTCCGGCACCCTGATCATCGTAAAGATGTCAGATAACTCCCTGTTCGTCATTGACGGCGGAAGCTCCCAGCAGATGGGTGACCGAGATTGCGAGCAGCTCTATGATTTCCTCCGTGCTATCACCGGCACATCCCAAGGGGAAAGAATGGTCATTAACACATGGTTTATTTCCCACACCCATTTTGACCACACCTCCGGCTTCCCCCGTTTCCTCCACAAGTACAATACAGAGCTGGAACTCCTAAATATCATGTATAACTTTGATATTGAAGGCTCTGCACAGAAATATATCCGCCGTGCCGCCCAGCTGTTCCCCAATGCCAAGTACTATAAACAGCACACCGGGGAAAGCTTCACCATCGTGGGGGTCAAATTCGATATTCTCTATACCGTAGAAGACCGCTACACCCCCAACAGTAGCGGCAAACTCCTCTTAAACGATGCCTCCTGTTTAGGGGATTATGCGGAAGAAAACAACATTTCCACCGCCATGCGCATGACATTTGACGGCAAGACCATGCTCCTGACCGGCGACCTTGAAAAGGCAGATGCCCGCCTCATGAAAATGTACCCTGCCGCCGACCTCAAGTGCGACCTTCTCCAGATCCCCCATCATGGATTTGACGACCATGCCACCTTGGTCAAGACCGTTGCCCCCACAGTCTCCTTCGTCAATCAGGCAGAAACCGCCATTATGAACCGCAAGGACACCTACGACAATACCGCCGCATGGAAACCCTATGCAGGCACCATCTACTACTGCGGTGACCGCACCGTGGGCTATGCCGCCGATACCGGGGTCTTCTATGACGAGCATTTCACCTCTGTGGATTACTTAGACTGGAAAGCACAAGCCTACCCTATTCGGGAAGAGAATCCCTATGACGGCACC
>JAZREB010000263.1:0-9229 GCA_045660585.1 Faecousia sp.
TCTCCAGGTGCGGAGACGGTAGACCTGATCGGGGGCACAGGCTTCCAGCCAGTACTTTGCACGGTCCAGACGATCCTTGAACTGGTCGTAGGTGTAGGGAGTGTCGTTCTTCTTGAGAACGGTTTCCAGAAGGTCAATGTCGAAGTTGACAACGGAGCCCATCTGGACAAGGAGGCTCATGGGAACGGGCTGTACCTGACGGCCTTCGATGAGGCAGGATTCCATAATGCCCTTTACCAGATCGTCGGCAGTGCCGTCCAGATACTTGGTGAGCATACGGTCGAATTCGCCGTACTGACGGAGGATGCCGTCATCGAAGCAGAAGTCGAAAGCCTTCAGAGGCTCGGTCTTGGCGTAGAGCCAGAGGATGACTTCGGGCTGGTAGATCTGAAGCAGGGCACCGGGGGTCAGGTTCAGACCGGAGGAACCGGACATCTTGCCGGTGGTGCCACGGATGCCGATAAACTCATAGCCCTGGAACAGGGGAGGATCGTAGCCGAAGATCTCCTTGGCAACATCCTTAGAAGTATCGAAACTGCCGTGGGGAGTAGCGTGATCCTTTCCACCGGGCTCAAAGTCAACACCCTCGTACATCCAACGCATGGGCCAGTCGGTCTTCCAGCTGAGCTTGCAGTTGAAGTTCTCGCGGAAGTTGAATTCGCCCTCGTGACCGCAGGCGCAACGGTAGGTAGCGACCTTGGTCTCGTCGTTGTAGGACAGGATCTTGGTGGTGTCTCTGCCACAGCAATCACAGTAGATGCTGGCGGGGTAGAAAGCGTTGCGCTCTTCCTCCGTGGGCTCCTGGGTGCGGTGACGGGAGAGAACGTCGTAGATCTCCTTGCGCTTTTCCATAGCGTGGAGAACGTGCTCGGTGTACTTACCGCTACGGTACATTTCTGCCTGATAGCGGAAGTCCATCTCAATGCCGAATGCACCGAAGGCGTTGAGGAATTCCTTCTCAAAATACTCTGCATAGGTCTTTGCGCCCAGAGCATCTCCAAAGGGGTTGGGAACATCTACATAGGGTCTGCCTACGTACTGTTCCATATCGTCACGGACAGCGGCAACATTGGCGGGAACCTTACGCATACGGTCATACTCGTCCCAGCTAAAGAGGAAACGAGCCTTCTTGCCCAGACCGCGCAGAGCCTGCACAACAAAGAAACTGGTAGCGATATCGCGGAAATTGCCGATATGGATAGAGCCGGAAGGGCTGATACCTGCGGCGCAGACGTATTCTTCCTTATCGGGACGGCGGGCAATGATTTGCTTGGCAATATTTTCTGCCCAAGTCAACATAGTAATCACCTCATTGAAAATGGTTAAGAATTATAAAATGGTAAAAATCCATAGTTATACCCATAAATTTTATCATATCCCTACAGAACTGTCAAGGGAAAACGGAAAAATACACGGCATTTGTCGCCCCTGCAAAGGTGTGGGGCAGTTTGCAATAAGGGTGGAAAGGAATAAAAGAGCCCACCCTCGGGTGAAGGTGGGCTCGGTATTTTAGTCTACCATTGTGACATCCCAATTGTCTATCTCTTGGCACCGATCCTGAAGCTGTAGGAGAAGGGATTCGATTTGTTCCCATTCTTCCTCGGTTTCAATGGGGTAGAGGGTGTTATCCTCGGAATCGGGCTTATAGACCGAGGCGAGGACTTTGTAATTGCCCTCTTCATCCATGGAGTGATCGGTATAGACAATATAGTCTTTCCCGGTTGTGTCACTTTGGAAGGAGAACAGGATCTCGCACTGAACTTCTTCCCCATCGTTATTCACGATGGTAAAGAACAGGGATTCCTGATCCGGTGTTTGCGGCAGATTGTTTGGATCCATCATAGATTCCTTGGGGATCAAATGTACTGCTGCTTAATGACGTCGATGACACCACGGGTGGTCAGACGCAGGGTGGGAATAACAGGCAGGGACATGAAGGACAGAGTCATGAAGGGATCAATGCCTCTGGAAACACCCAGGCGGAAGGCCTGCTCCTTGGCGATCTCCAGCTTGTTGTTAATGGTAACAAGGCTGTCGTCGCTCATGAGGCCTGCGATCTCCAGAATGACTTCGCCCAGAACCTTGCCGTTTTCTACGACGGTGATACCACCGCAGTTTTCGACGATACGGTTAGCGGCAAATGCCATATCCTCTTCGTTGGTACCAACAACAATGATGTTGTGGGAGTCGTGGGAAATGGAGGTTGCAACTGCGCCGGAGGTCAGACCGTAGCCCTGGATATAACCCAGACCGATGTGGTGGGTGTTCTTGTGACGCTCGATAACGGCGATCTTCAGGATGTCCTTTGCAAGGTCAACTTCTGTAGCGTAGCCGTTGTCGGTGGAGATGATCTCGCCGGGAACCAGACCGATGACACCGCGGGGGCGTACATCGCGGAAGTCCTCTGCGGTCAAATGTGCCACGTGGAAGGTGTTGTGGGCACGCTGGAAGAGATAGTCCTCTACCTTGGGAGTCTCGAAGGCCTGGACTTCTCCGTGCTTGCAGGTGAGGACGCCCTTCTTGAAGGTCATCTCTACATTGAAGTTCTCAAAGTTATCGATAACCGCAAAGTCAGCCAAGTAACCGGGAGCAATAGCACCGCGATTGTTCAGGGCGAAGTAACGGGCAGGGTTATGGCAAGCGGTCTTGACAGCAACGATGGGATCTACGCCGAAGCTGATAGCACGCTTGATGATGTAGTCGGTGTGGCCCTTTTCCAGCAGGTCGGAGGGGTGCTTGTCGTCGGTGCAGAACATGCAACGATCGTAGTAGGGCTGCTTCAGCAGATCTACCAGAGCATCCAAGTTGCGGGCGGCTGTGCCGTCACGAACCATAATGAACTGTCCGTTACGGAGCTTGTTCATGGCGTCTTCCATATCGGAGCATTCGTGATCGGAGTAGACACCTGCGGTAATATAAGCGGCTAAGTCCTTGCCGGCGAGGCCGGGAGCGTGGCCGTCGATCTTCTTGTGGTGAGCTTGGGCGGCAACGATTTTGGAAATGACTTCTGTATCTCCGCCGATAACACCGGGGAAGTTCATCATCTCAGCCAGACCCTGTACTCTGCCGTGATCGTAGAAGGAGTCGATTGCACGGTAGTCCAAGTTTGCACCGGATTCGTCCAACGGTGTTGCGGGAACACAGCTTGGGAGCATGAAACGGACATCAATGGGCAGACCCTCGGTGGCCTGGAGCATGTAGTCGATGCCGTCGGTACCCATGACATTGGTGATCTCGTGGGGGTCGGTGATGACGGTGGTGGTGCCGTGGGGAATGACGGCCTTGGCAAACTCCTTGGGGGAAACCAGGGAGGATTCCAAATGAATGTGGGCATCAATGAAGCCGGGGCAGACGATCTTGCCGGATACATCGATCTCGGTCTCGCCTTCGTAAGAGCCCATGCCTACGATCTGTCCCTTGGCAACAGCGATATCGCCTTGGCACAGTTCGTTGGAAAAGACATTGACATAGGTAGCATTCTTCAGAACCAGATCGGCCTTTCTGCGACCGGTTGCTACATCAACGATATACTGCTTTTTCATCAGCTTGCGCTGGATCCGTGCGGCGTAGGTTTCTTTTACAACTGCCATAATCTATCATCCTTTCATGTATGATGGTATTTTAACTATGTTATCATAAATTTCCTGAAAAATACAGAGGTCATTTTTCACAAATTTGGGGAATGATTTTTGTAGCTAAAGGAAGAAGGCTCCACAGCTTTTCAAACAGGGGAATGAGATTATACACCAGGGGAGCAATTACGATGGATGGGAGAAAATCCGCCACCTTGATCTTGGTGATACCCATGAGATTGGTGCCGATCATAATGATGATCAGGGATCCGGCACAGGTCATTTCGTTGATGGCTCCCGCATGCATGAAGGGAGCCAGGAAACCTGCAAGGAGTACAAGACCGCCTTGGATCACCAGAACGGAAATGGCGGAAAGGAGCACCCCTGCACCCAAGGTAGATGCCAGCATAGCAGAGGATACGAGATCCAAGCATGCCTTGGTTATGAGGACGGTGGAGTCTCCTGTAAGACCTGCTTGCAGGGAGCCGGTAACGGTCATGGATCCCACGCAGAACAGCAGGGTAGAAGATACCAAGCCCTCTGCAAGGGAGATCCCTTTGCCGGTTTTTTGGGAAAAGGCGGTTTCTGCTTTCTTTGCCAGACGGTTGATACCGCCGTCGATATTGAGGAGCGTGCCTACAATGACCCCTATGACCGTGGAGGCAATGAGGATCAGGACATTTTCACCGCAGAGACTGCCGGAAATGCCGATGTATAGAGTGCAGGCACCCAGCCCCACCATAGTGGCCTTACTGATCCGTTCCGGGATCCCTTTCTGAAAGAGAAGACCGACACAGGATCCGACAATGACCGTAATAACATTGATAATAACGCCCAGCATTTGTGTCCCTCCCGGGGAGAAATCTTATGTCTCAATTTTCGCCAAAGAGGCGATCCTTCATGGGAAGAAGGATAAAATACAGCCCTATGCCCAGGGTGAACAGCACGACAGTCTCGCCCATGGTTACAAGGAGCATGTTTGTCAAGAAGGATCTGCCCATATAAATGGTCAGCTCGCCTCCAACCAGCATGCCTGTGGTGGCAACAGGCATCAAAAGAGCAAGAAGGGGGACCTTCTTGGTCTTTAGATGCCGCAACTGATACATGGCCATAGCGCTGAGAGCAGTCGCGGCGGTTCCCACGAACCAGTCCAGGGGCAAAACCCCGGCACAGGTAATGTTGAACAGCAGACAGCCTAAACTGAGCCCCCAAATGGCGGAAGGGGTGAAAAGAGCAAGGACACACAGAGCCTCCGAAATACGAAACTGTAGAGCATATGATGCAGAACCGGGGAAAAGAAGATCCTGCAATACACTCAGGATCACATAGGTGGCGGCAATGAGGATCCCTTGAATAAATTTAGGTGTACGGGCATTTTTCATAATCGTTCCCTCCTTAGAAGTGGTTTTGTGACAGGTTACCTTTGAGGGGTGATTTTATTTTTGATTCAGAAGTTGGGCGGCAAAGATTTCGTTCTCCCCTGCCAGCTTCCGCAGACGAGCTACGTTTTCTGCCAGCGAGGTACGGTCTAAAATGGCTTCGTCAATAAGGGCCGGGAGTCGATCTTCTCCTGTTTCCTGTAGGGAGAGGTAACGTTTCTGCCCCAGATCATCCAAGAATCCGCTGACCTTGGGATCATAGACCAGACCAACCAGGGGGATACCCTGTCCTGCCGCAAAGATCAGTGTGTGCAGCCGCATAGAAACTACCAAGGACATCCGCTTGACCAAGCAGATGATCCGATCCCCGTTTTCTCCTGCTTCCAGTATCATATGGGGACAGGAGAGTTTAGATGCCAGACTCTTTGCTACAGGCAGATCTCGACCCGGCTCCATACAATACAGGATGGGGATGAGACCGTGGGTTTTGTAGGTGTGTTCTGCGGCACGAATCAGGTCTTCTTCTCTGTAGCCATCCCAGGGACGCAGGGAGAATAGGGCGTAGGATGCCTTGGGATCCAATCCGCAGGTGTGCAGATAGTTGGTGTCCTCTGCGGAGATCAGCAGAGCAGGATCGGCTGTCAGGTGGATACGGGGCTTGGTGACACCCAACTCTTTCAGGAATTCCAGAGAATAGTGATCCCGTACGCAGATCACATCGGCATAGCGGTTTAGAACCTTTGCGGTTCTGCGACGATTCTTTTCTCTGTGGATGGGGCCGATGCCGCAACCGTAGAGCATGACTTTACAGCCGGATCTCTTTGCCTGACGGATGCTGTATAGATAGTATAGCAGGGAACGGGTACTGGTGGCATCCTGCATCAGGGTACCGCCACCGCTGATATACAGATTGGTTTTCTTTAGGAGTCGGCGGATCTTGGGAGAACGGAAGGTATAAATTGCAGGAACAGAAGCACAGCTTCGGGTTTCTTTGGGATCCCGACTGAGGACGGTGATGGGCAGATCCTCGTCGATATGCCCCAACTGATCCACTATGGCAGAGAGAATGGCGTTATCTCCGCGATTGCCCTTGCCATATGCACCGCAGATAAGGGCGCCGTCCCGTTCTTTCTTGCGAGCCTTTCGACGGAGAATACCGCTGTAAATATCCAACTGGTTTTGGATCATAACAGGCAGGGAGAAGTAGGTGCGGGTTTTTTCGTAGAGAGCCTGTCCCAAGGCTTCCCGTTCGGCGGGATTCCGAGCCAGGAACAGCATGTGATCCCGTAGTGTGTTAACGTCCTTGGGTTGGAACAACAGACCGTTGATCCCGTGATCGATCAAATAGGGAACACCGCCTACCATGGTGGAAATGGTGGCGCAACGCATCCGTGCACCCTCGGGCAGGGCGTAGGGGAAGGCCTCGGATACAGAGGTGAGAAGATTTACATCCAGAGCGTGATAGAAGCTGTCAATATCCTTTTCCCATCCTACAAAGACAACGGTGCCTTCGGGGCACAGCTCCTTGGCAAGGGCGCGGATCTCCCCCTCTTGTTCACCCTCGCCTGCAATGATCAGACGTAGAGAGGGCTCTTGTTGCACCGCCATGGAAAAGGCCTGCACCAGGGTGGTCATATCCTTAACGGGGGTGATACGGGCGGCAATGCCGTAAACTACACTGTTGGACTCTGTTTTGAGCCCGATTTTTTGGAAATAGGCCTCTCGGGAAAGCACCGGGCGATCCTGAGAGAAATCTACACCGTTATACAGAGTGTAAATATGCTGTACATCAAAGCCCCTGGAACACAGGAACTTGCTCATGGTGTGGGAGACACCGATCCATCCATCGAAACGGGGCAGAACATAGCGGTTGATGTTGCCATAGGTCAGGGCGGCCAGGGGTCTTCCCATATAGTCCAGACGATAATCGGAGTGAACCGTAGAGATTACGGGGATCTGCACCTTCTTTTGGAGGAGGTGACCCATTAAATTGGCCTTGGCACCGTGGCAGTGGATGATATGGAAGCCCTCTTGTTGGATCATGGACAGGATCTGCTTACGGGCGCGGAATAAATTTTTATCTGTAATGACGGTGGTGGGGATTTTCAGTTCCCGTGCTTCCCGGGCAAAGGGACCCTCCAGGAAACAGACCAGACGGACGGTTTCCGTTTTCCCAAGGCCTGCCAAAAGAGATAATACGTGAGTTTTGGCACCGCCTACGTCGCCACCGGAGATGAGGTGGATGATATTCATAGTGACATACCCCCTTGCTTTTTTAAGGTTCATGCGATATAATTATACTACAAATTCTATGATTACGCAATACGGAGGTTTTTATGAAGCGAATGAATTGGGTCGATATTTTATTGATCGTTGTGTTGGTGGGAGCTCTGGCTTTCGGTGCTGTCACCATGCTGGGTGGTTCCGAAACCACCGAGGAAGTAACTCAGGATGTTCTTTCCACACCTACCCTTGAGATGATCGTTGAGATCCCCGAGATCACCCGTGAGCTGGCGGATAATGCCATTGCATCTCTGGACGATGAGCCCCGGAATTTAGACGGCACCATGGTTCCCATGACCCGTCTGTATAACAGCAACAAGCTGGTGGATGCACAGATCACCGCTTGGGAGCTCCTGGACACCGAGGACGAGGATCTTGTCACCCTGCGACTGACCATTGCCGCCAATCCCACGATCTATCGTTGCAACTACACTGTAGGCACCCAGGAAGTTCGCCTGGGCAAGAGCTTTATCGCAAAGACCATGAGCATCGAGCTTACGGGAACGGTCGTATCTGTAACGGAGTTGGGCAATGAGTAAATATCTGACACAGAGTCTGATCTGGCATCTGTGCAGTGTGATCTATGGTTGGATCCGAGACAGCTTCCTCGGCAGAGGGGCTCGGTGGTTAGGCGGACAGTGGAAAGCATCTGCCACCTACGGTTTCTTCCACCGACTTTTGACCAAGGATTCCGCTGTAGAGCGATCTGCACTCTATCGCCTCTCCGAGGGGATAAATCGCCGTCTCCATAGCCTGGGTGATATCTTACGCAGGGACTATGAAGGGAGCTTCTTGGGAACGACTGTGATCCCCGGAGTAAAGAACAGCCTTTTCTTAGGATTCCTGTTACGTAATGGCTTTACCGCAGTTCTGCTGACCATAGGTGGCAGTTATGCGATTATCGACTATCTTCTGCGTGATGTATTTCAGCTTAGTGCCATTGCATCGGTTTGGGACGAGGGCTTTATGCTCCTGTGCGGCGCATGGCTCATTCTGCAACTGGTGGGAAGGGAGAAACCTCTCTCCGGTCGGGTGAATTCTACCGATTTGCTGGTGGGCTTTTATTTGGTAGTGGGTGTGATCCTGCTCCTGTGCAACAGGGTACAGGATATGGGGATCCACATTACGGGATTCCGCGCCTCTATGCAGTACTTGCTGATGTTCTTCCTCATTGTACGACTGATCCGCAACGACGGGGACTTTATGAGGATGTACCGCCTGATGGTTTTTATTGCGTTCCTCATAGCGCTGTACGGCATCTATCAGTTCATTATCGGTGTAGAGATTCCCTCCAACTGGACCGATGCCGCAGAGGGCAGTGTCCGTACCCGTGTATTTGCGATCTTCAGCAACCCCAATGTTATGGGTGGGTATATGATCCTCTTTGCTCCTATGGCTATCGGTATGGCTTATTCGGTAAAGGATCCCGCTACCAAGGTTTTCTATTGGATCTGCGGTCTGTGTATGTGTGTGGCTTGCCTGTTTACCATGTCCCGTGGCGCATGGCTGGGTCTTGCAGTGGCGGCTGTTCTGTTCTCCCTGGTGGTTGACAGAAAACTCTTCGCCCTCCTTATGGTAGGCGGTGTCCTGTCTTGTTTCCTGCCCTTTGTACGCAGTCGTATCGGCTATCTCTTCACTCCTGCTTTCCGGGAGTCCAATCAGAGAGCCGGCAGAGGCGTTCGCTGGGATCGTGCATTTGGCTATGTGACCGATGCCAATGCTTGGGCCATGGGTCTGGGCTACGGTATGTATGGCGGAGCCGTGGCAATGCAGAATCAGATCAATCCCGATTATATCTACACCTATGTGGATAACTACTACGTAAAAATTATTGCAGAAAACGGTATTATAGGTATTTCTGCCCTCCTTACCATGTTGGCAGGTCTTTTCCGCAACGGAGCAAAGGCTTGCGCCCGGAACGGAAAGAACGAATTCAAACCCCTGTGCGCAGGTATGCTCATGGGTCTGGTGGGATTCATGGTGCAGAGCTTCTTT
>JAZREB010000264.1:0-4466 GCA_045660585.1 Faecousia sp.
GACCCTGTAGAGTTGGCTGCAGAATATAATCTGGGTGATCCTGTCAGAATGTATCTGAAGGAGGTCGGTCAGATCCCCCTGCTGACTCCCGATGAGGAGCAGGCTCTGGCTCAGAAGGTTTCCGAGGGCGACCAGAAGGCAAAGAACAAGCTCACCGAGGCAAACCTCCGTCTGGTAGTTTCCATTGCTAAGAAATATTCCGGTCGCGGACTGCACATTCTGGACTTGATCCAGGAGGGCAATACCGGCCTGATTCGCGCTGTAGATAAGTTCGACCATACAAAGGGAAACAAGTTCTCTACATATGCCACATGGTGGATCCGCCAGGCCATTACCCGTGCCATTGCAGATCAGGCCAGAACCATTCGTGTTCCCGTGCATATGGTAGAGGTCATCAACAAGGCTACTCGTTGCAACCGCAAGCTGGTTCAGGAACTGGGCAGAGAGCCCACCCTGGAAGAGATTGCCGATGCACTGAACCTTCCCATTGACAAGATCATCGAGGCTAACCGTACTGCTGCCGACACCCTCTCTCTGGATACTCCCGTAGGTGATGAAGAAGACACCACCATCGGCTCCTTCGTAGAGGATTACAACACCCCCGGCCCTGCAGATGCAACCAACCACACTCTCCTTGCAGAGGCTCTGAGCCAGATCCTGGACACCCTCACTGAGCGTGAGGCCGATGTTCTGCGCCTCCGTTTCGGCATGCACGATGGCAAGACCCACACCCTTGAGGAAGTGGGACAGCATTTTGGCGTTACTCGTGAGAGAATCCGCCAGATCGAAAACAAGGCGATCCGCAAGCTCCGCCATCCCAGCCGTGCGAAAAAGATCCGCGATTTCTACTGCTGATTTTGTGTAAACACTATAATAACAGCAAGCTGCGCCAAAGGATTTTCTTTGGCGCAGCTTGCTGTTTATGTTCTATAGAGAATAGGGATCAATCGAAAATCTCACCGTAATAGGTGGAATCGTTCAGGCTGTTGAGCTCTTCTAACAGGTCGGCCTCTTCGTTGGCGATGATGACTTCGGTCTCTTCTTCGAAGACTTCTTCGGCCTCTTCCTGTGCCTGTACGGTGGCGAGGTGCATCAGTTGCTTTTCAGCGGCAGCGGCCTTTTTTTTTGCGGCCATATTTTCCTGCTTGACACCCTGATAGTTTTCACGAACCTCTTCGATACGGTCGCGGAGGGCAGAGATCTTACGATAGTGAGAGGAGATCTGGCTGCAGAGGGGAGTGTATTCAGCTTCGTCGGGCTCTTCGTCGGTGATGAAGTCCTTGTAATAGAGCTTGCCCAGCTTTGCATAAAGGTTGCGGATCTTTTCCTGCTCGGCGGCGATCTGAACCTTGCACTTGGAGATGATGGCGAATTGCTTGGTTGCGTCAACGGTTGCGTTGGCGGCGATTTTTACTTTTTCCTTGAAATTGTCAAAATTGGTACTCATGGATTATTCCTCCGATTGTGTATTAGAAGTATTGCAGGTTGCATGAACTAACATATTTGCAGGATCCGGCTTTTTGAATCCCAGGATAACGATCAGTGCGATCACAGCCACCACAAAACTGACGATGGCGATGACCTGACTGGTGCGCAGAGATCCACTCATCAGGCTGTCTGTGCGCATACCTTCGATAAAGAAACGGCCTAAACCATACCAGGCAACATAATAGGTGAAAATTTGACCGTCAAAGCGACGCTTTTTGGATAAGAAGTGGATCAGAACCAGACCGGCTACATTCCACAGAGATTCATACAGGAACGTGGGATGGACTTGGACAAAGCCCCGGTAGCCACCTTCGATAGCCTTTTCTTTCAGGAGTTCAATGGCGGGGCTGTCAGCCAAGCCGTTGATGCACTTTTCAGGAAGGCGCATGGCTAAGAAATTGTCACAGTAGCCGCCGAAGGCTTCTCTGTTGAAGAAGTTGCCCCAGCGACCGATAGACTGTCCGATGAGCAGACCCAGACCGGCCATATCCATACTGGGGAGGAACCGCTTCCGTCGTTCTTTGGAAATGAGGCAGTAAATGCCGAAACCCAGGACGGAACCGATGACACCGCCGTAAATGGCAAGACCGCCGTCACGGATCCGGAACCACTGATGAAAGGGGGTTCCGTACAGAATGACATAGTACAAACGGGCACCGACAATGGCGCAGGGAACACCCACAAGGGCGATGTCCAGAACATTATCCCGTGTGAGACCGAAGTCCTTGCAACGTTTGAGACAATACAGAACTGCAAGGAACAGACCGAATGCAATGATCACGCCGTAGAACTTGATTTCAAAATCCAGACCGAACAGGGTAAAGCCACTGGGGGGATCGATGCTCTCGATACCCAAACCGGGGAAACTGATAGGGGTGCTGTCAGAGAATCTCATAGTTTATCCTCCTTTGGTTCAATGATGGCGATGGCAGAATGTTCTCTGCATACTACCCGAGACAGGAAGTCCAGAACATCTGCCGGAGTAACGGATTGGTAATCGGGAGAGAAGGAGAAATACTCATAACCTTCGAATTCGTATGCACTTATACGATAACAGATACTGGAGAAACTGTCAAGGTCTCTTATGCGTCGACCGTGAGAAGAATGCAACAATCTGGTAAACCAGGCCTCATCAATGCCTTCTTCCCGGATACGCTGTGCTTCTTCCAATAGTGCCTCGTATATGAGATCCGGGGATTCGCTGTCGCCGGAAACAGACAGGAGACAGGCATCCTTTACACTCTCGTAGCCCACGGAGAAATCACTGTCAATGATACCCTCTTCGTAAAGTCGGGTATAGAGAGGGGAGGACTCGCCTGCCAGAATTTCCGAGGCAAGCTCGCCTACGATCTCGCGGTGCATGGGATTCTCCCCACCTGCAAGAGGGGGACAGGAGAAACCAATACAGAATGTGGGCATAGAGATAGCCATGGTGCGATGGGTATCCAACTTTTGTGTCAGGGCAGGAATATGGCCGTAATGTCTGGTGGGAACGGGGGCGGGCTCGGAAGGGGTATGAGCTTCTATCATGGAGATGAGCTCTTCCCAATCAATGTCGCCGGTGACACACAGCACCATATTAGAGGGATGGTAAAAGGCTCTGTGGCAAGTATAGAGCATATCTGCGGTGATTTGAGAGATGGACTCAACAGTGCCGGCGATGGGGACGGAGATGGGATGGGTTTGGAACATGACCCGGAAGAGATCTTCGTAAACCCGAGATTCCGCACTGTCTTCGTACATCAGGATCTCTTGGGCAATGATACCCCGTTCTTTCTCCACGCTCTCTTCGGTGAAGTAGGGGATGGTTACCATGCGGAGCAGGAGAGCGAGAGACTCCTCAAAATGATCCGTACAGGAAAAATGGTATGCGGTCATAGCGTAGGAGGTGAAGGCATTTACATTAGCTCCCAGCTCTGCAAACCGTGCGGAAGCATCCTCATCGGGGAGGTCGAACATCTTGTGCTCCAGATAGTGAGCAATGCCGTCGGGGACACGGTAGTCCTTGCCATCTAAGGTAAAGGCGGTATCGATAGCACCGAAATCCAAAGCAAGGAAGGCGAGCTTTGTGGCAAAGTCTTTCTTGGGAACCAGACGGACTCTCAGACCATTGGGGAGTGTAGTTTCGTAGAGGGATTCGCCCAAAGCGCTATAGGATTTCATTGTCATAGCTGTTCCCCCTTTAAGAAATAGATCGTATCTGTGTGGAGCTTCCGTGCCACGGCGGACAGATCACTGACGCTGAGTGATTTCACGATCTCCATCTGGGTGGGAAGATCCGGCGCGGGGGACAGTGCCTGACCGATAAAGAAGTCATCGAACCGATTGGGTACATCCATTGCTGTTCGCAGGGCGGAGAGCATCTGGATCCTGGCAGATTCCAACTCTTCTGCAGAGATCTCGCCCCGTTTGCAGGCTTCCAGCTCTTCTAAAATAGCGGATTTTGCGATCTCGTAATTTTCAAAGGAAATGCCGGAGCTAATGGTGAAAATTCCCTTGTAACGTTCAAAGGTAGAAGAGGCGTAATAGCAAAGGGAACGCTTTTCACGGACATTGACGAACAGCTTGCTGGTCATGCCTCCGCCGAAAACGATATTGAGAAGATTCAGAGCTACAAAGTCGGGATCCTCAGGGGCCATGTCGATCCGCATGCCGATCACCAGCTTACCCTGGGTGACGTCCATGGTTTCACTGATCTCTTTCACGGTGGCAGGGAGACCGGGACGTTGGGTGGAGAAGGATTCCCACAGCGTTTCCTTTCGGTGAGAAAAGAGGGGAGCAAAAGCGGCGGCAGCTTCTTGGGGGCTGAGTTGCCCGCTATAGAAGATCTCAATGGGACAACAGGTGAGGCTCTGTCGATAATGATCCCAGAGAGACTGAGGAGTGATTTTCTCTACGTCCTCTACAGTGCCCAGTCGGGGAACACCGTAATTTTCGCCTGCGCACATGGCACGGGCAAGAAGAACGCGCTGTTTTTC
>JAZREB010000265.1:0-1832 GCA_045660585.1 Faecousia sp.
TTCCTCCATGGTCAGGGCGAACATAGACAGGAGACAATCAAAGCTGTCATTTGCAAACGGCAGGTGAGAGGCGGTTGCAGTGAACCACAGGCTGTCTTTATATTTTGCGGCGGCACAACGAACGGCTTCTTTGGAAATGTCAATACCTACACGTTTGGGAATGTGGGTCAGGTGGGACAGATAATATCCCTCACCACAGCCTACGTCCAAAACGCAACTGCTATTGGGGCAGTGTTCGGAAACCAGTGCTCTTAGGGTTTCCCCAATGGGGAGATAATAGCCTGATTCCAAAAATTGGCGACGAGCCAGAACCATCTCACGGGTATCGCCGGGGTTCAGGGAGTGTTTTTGCTGTACGGTGAGGAGATTGATATAGCCCTGCCGTGCAACGTCGAAGCTGTGACCGTTCTCACAGCACCAGCTCTTGGCATCGGGGTTCAGGGGTTTTTCACAAAGGGGACAAATTACCATAAACAAGTCCTTCTTTTTGCATATACTATGTTTAAAATTCGGGATAGGAAGTGGGGAATATGGGATTCTTGCGGAAATTGTTACTGCTCACAGGCTTATTGCCTGTGATTGGACTAATGGGGATCCAATCGGCAGAGGGGAAATTTGTAGCCATTACCTTTGATGACGGCCCATCGGGACATTTTACTGCGGAACTGTTAGACGGGCTACGGGAAAGGAAAGTAAAGGCAACCTTTTTCCTCTGCGGATACCGTGTGGATCAGTTCCCGACTCTGACCAAACGAATCGCCACTGAGGGACATGAGATCGGCACCCACAGCGATGCCCATAAATTTTTCAGTGAAATGAGTCGGGAAGAGCTGTGCCGAGATCTGACAGCATCCATGGAAAAATTGGAGAAAATCACAGGCAGGCGCCCTACTCTCCTACGACCCCCGGGTGGGATCTATGACAGGGAGGCACTGAAGGGAACGACTTGCGCAGATCTCCCTATTATCCTGTGGTCTGTTGACCCCGATGATTGGTGTTGCTGTGCGAGTGATACTGTGACCCAACGGGTTCTTTCCCAAGTAAAATCGGGTGATATTATCCTGCTCCACGACATGTACGACTCCAGTATATCGGCGGCTCTTCGGATCATAGATCAGATGCAGGAACAGGGATATATTTTTGTAACAGTGTCGGAGCTTGCGGCCATATACGGAACGGAGCTCTGTGGGGGAGAGGTGTATTACAGTTTCTAAAAGTTACAGGGATCGGAAGAAACTGCGGATCTCGTCTTCTGTAGCGGAAACAGAGCCCTGGACGAAACCGGGCTTTCCGCCACCGCGTCCACGGAGGGCAGTGTTGAGGTCCTTAACAAAGGAACGCAGATCCCCGTCCTTGGTGCCTATGGCGTAGGCATAGCCGTCGTCTTTTTTGGAGAATACGGCGCAGGTGCCGGAACAGCCCTGCAACACCGCGTCGCACAGACGGCGAGTAGAGTCCGGGGACAGACCCTCTTCAAAGAGGAGGGGAGAGCCTTGTCCCTTCAGACTCTCAGCCTTCAGGGCAAAGAGCTGATTTTCCAGTTGTGCACAGCGCAGACGAGTCTGAGCCAGTTCCTCGGATTGTCTGCGTACATAATCGGCGGTTTTATCCATCTTGGCAGATAGGAGACCGGAGATCTCGCGATTCTGATCGGTGACGGTATTGAGCCACTGCAGGGCCTTTTTACCGCACAGGAGCTCTACACGGGAACCGTTGTGGAATTTGGTGGTGGACAGGATCTTAATGAGTCCGATCTCGCCGGAGTGGGACACATGGAGTCCACAGCAGGCACACAGATCCACATCCCCGAACTGAACCAACCGAACCCAACC
>JAZREB010000266.1:0-3829 GCA_045660585.1 Faecousia sp.
CGTCGTAGTTCAGCAGGGCTTCCACTGCCAGCTTCATCTCGTGACCGTCGCAGGGGCAGACAACCTTCATGTTGGGGATGGCACGCATGAGGGCGAAATCTTCGTTGCCCTGATGGGTAGCGCCGTCCTCACCGACGGACAGACCGCCGTGGGAGCCAACGACCTTGACATTCAGCTGAGGATATGCGATGGAGTTACGAACCTGCTCCCATGCTCTGCCGGAAGCAAAGATTGCGAAAGTATTGGTAAAGGGCTTGTAGCCACAGGTAGCCATACCGGCGGCAACACCGGTCATATTGCACTCTGCAATGCCCATATCAAAGAAACGCTCGGGATATTTGGTTGCAAAACCCTTGGTCATAGTAGCGTTGGCAAGGTCTGCATCAAACACTACCAGCTCGGGGTACTTTTCTGCCAGCTCTACCAGAGCTTCGCCGTAAGCGGCACGGGTTGCGATCTTTCCTGCCATATTACTTTCCCTCCAATTCTGCCAAATAGGCTTCTACTTCTGCCTTGGCCTGCTCGTACTGCTCGTCGTTGGGAGCCTTGCCGTGCCAGCCATAGTTATTCTCCATGAAGGAAACGCCCTTGCCCTTGGTGGTCTTGAGGATCAGCATGGTGGGCTTACCCTTAACGGTCTTAGCTTCTTCAAAAGCGGCAACCAGAGCATCATAGTCATGGCCGTCCACAACAATAACATGCCAGTTAAATGCACGGAACTTTTCATCCAGGGGCTCAGAGGGCATAACGTCCTTGGTAGCGCCGTCGATCTGCAGACCGTTGACGTCAACCATGGCGCAGAGGTTGTCCAGACCGTACTTTGCGGCGGACATTGCGGCTTCCCAAATCTGGCCTTCGCCGATCTCGCCGTCGCCCATAGCGGCATAAACACGGTAGTCCTTCTTGCCTACCTTGCCTGCCAGTGCCATGCCCACAGCAGTGGACAGACCCTGACCCAGGGAGCCGGTGGACATATCAACACCACGAACATGGCGCATCTCGGCGTGGCCGGAATAGTGACCCTTAATGGAACGGAAGAGCTTCAGATCTTCCTGAGGGAAATAGCCACGGAGGGACAGTACGGGATACAGAGCGGGGGTGGTGTGACCCTTAGACAGAACGAAGCGGTCACGATCGGGATTCTGAGGATCTGCGGGATCCACATTCATAACATTGAAATACAAAGTAGTCAGAGCATCAATAATGGACAAGCTGCCGCCAATGTGGCCGGATGCGGCAGTATGCACTGCATCCAGACCCAGAAGTCTAGCTTTTGCCGCCATAATGGCAAGCTGCTTACCGGTTAATTTTTCCATAAAATTTTTCCTTTCGTAAATTGATTATTCAGAAAGATTATAACGCCAATAAAATTCCACACGGTTCCTCTGTAGTCGGAGGGCATTTACCTCCTCGGACAGTTCCTTGGTAAGCTGTCCGTCTACGTAGTAGGTATTCCGCTTGTGGATCACGGGGAGCTGCTCCTGAATCATGCTCTGATATTGGAGCCAGGAATTTCCCTTCCAGCCACAGATATCAAAGACCTCGTTCATAAGGTAGCAGGTAGAAATCACAGGGCCTTCCCCAAGAGCCTCGGTCTGCAAGAACTCTCGTGCCGCATCGTTAAGCCAGATCACATAGGGGGTGGAATAGAGATTATAGCAACCATCGGAAGTGCCATCGCTGACATTGATGCCCAGTGCCTCATAGATACTGTTATTCTCCCCCAAGGTAGCTTTATGATCTCCGAAGAAAATCATAATAACAGGTTTTTCATCAGCGCGGAACATATCCACATAGGAGGCAACCGCATTACACGTTGCCTCGATGCCGAAGAGATAGTTGTTTATGACATAGTAAGATGTCTCATCCAACCCCTCTGCCGAAATATATTCCTCTCCCAGAAGAACCGAGTCCTCGTAAGGGCCATGATTCTGGTAGGTTAGGTGGAAGGCGAAGTAGGGTTCCTCTTTGGCAGTGTTCTCCAGATACAGTTCCCGCAAAACAGGGAACAGATCTGCGTCCTGTCCGTGGTATACCCCGGGGAAACGGGCAAAATAATTCTGATCAAATAGGGAGCTATTATAGCCCAATCGGTTGTTGACGGCAGCTCGGTTATAGAACCAATCGTCTCCCGGATGGGTAAACTGGGTGAAATAGCCATTGTTGTTAAAATAGCGTATATAAGAATTGGTAGGGATACTGTAGCTGGGATGGGCGTAGGTAAAGCCGGTAACCACAGAATGTTCCGAATTTATCGTACCGCCCCCAACCACATCCGTAATCAGGGTGCCATGATAGCTCTCTTCCTCTAACTTGTGCCAGTTTTCGTAAGGATCCTTCTGCAAATCAATGCCCAGAGCAGACAGATCCGCGAAGGTCTCCAGCATATGGAACTGGACGTTGATCCGGCGATCCTCGGCGATGGGTTCCCCGGGATACCCGGACAGAATGTCAATGGCCATCTGAGGATCATAATTGGCAGGCTCCTGTATAAGAGCATCGTTAATAGAGAAAATGAAGGAGTAAATGATCCCTCGTTTCGCGGCTCGTTCCGTTTCCTTCCAATCGTCGAAAACGGAAAAGTCATTCTCAAAGAAGGTTATATACTGATTGGAATCCGTATAATAGGGGTCCCACATAAACTGGACAAAGGCCAGAGAAAGGAGCACTGCAACAGGTCGCAGATACCAGACCTTCTTGGGGATCCGCCACTTTGCGAAAAAGGCAAGGACAAGGGTTCCGAAAACCACACATCCAATAGACACCCAGAATGCAGGGGGAAAATGAAAGCTGAATTCCCCACCTGCGTTAGCACCCTCCGCAATGGTTCGCAGATCCATTGCCACGAGGGGCTCTCCACGGAACTGCACCTTAAAATAGTTGGCAAAGGCAAAGACTATGCCCACAGCTCCCGTGGAAAGAAAGGCGATCCACAGCCGATTGCAGACCAAATACACAATCAGCATTAGGACTGCAACAGGCAGATAGTTCAGCACCATCATAAAGGGCTCACCGAAATAATACAGTAGTCGGCTGAAGCTAAACTTTAGCGTGCCGATCCACATGATCAGCAAAGTAAGGCAAACAGAGGAAAGCAGATAGCCGACCATCGTCAGGAAAAAACTGGTCTTTCCGTCTGTGTCTACAAGATGATTCAGCCGATCCCAAAATTTCCTCATCATAAAGTCACCTTAGTCTCAGAAGCTGAGCTTTTCGCGGAGGTAGGTCTTCAGCTCGGAAATGGGAATACGAACCTGCTCCATGGTGTCGCGCTCACGGACGGTAACGCAGTTGTCAGCGGGAGTATTCTCGTCGCCAACGGTAGCAAAGTCGACAGTAATGCAGAAGGGAGTACCGATCTCGTCTTCACGGCGATAGCGCTTGCCGATGGAGCCGGCATCGTCGAAGTCTACCATGAATTCCTTCTGGAGGTCACGATAGATCTCTTCTGCGGCGGGGCTCAGCTTCTTAGACAGGGGCAGAACTGCTGCCTTGAAGGGAGCCAGTGCGGGATGGAAGCGGAGAACGGTACGAACATCGTCGTTGCCCTTCTTGTCCTGACCGACGACTTCTTCGTCATAGGCATCCACCAGGAATGCCAGGAAGGAACGCTCAACACCCAGAGAGGGCTCGATAACATAGGGAATGTAATGCTCGTTCTTTTCCTGATCAAAGTAGGTCATATCCTTGCCGCTGTGCTGCTGGTGCTGACCCAAATCGTAGTCGGTTCTATCGGCAATGCCCCACAATTCGCCCCATGCGAAGGGGAAGAGGAACTCAAAGTCGGTGGTTGCCTTGGAATAGAAGCAAAGCTCATCGGCATCGTGGT
>JAZREB010000267.1:0-5902 GCA_045660585.1 Faecousia sp.
GCCAACTCTTTCCGGCCATCCCAACCCCCCTTGCCTCTCTCGGGGAGAGAGCCAAGGGGCTTGGGTGAATTTGGAACAGAGCTATAAACTGTAATTTAACAATCACATGGATCAGGGCTTGCGGATGAACAGGTTGATCACCAGAGCCACTGCGGTCAGGGACAGGAGCATGAGGAAAGGTGCGGTGTAGTTCCCTGCGGTTTCCAAGAGCTTACCGGACAGGGTGGCGATAAAGGAACCGCCCATAACGGTAAAGGTCATGAGAGCCATATTGTTGGAATAATGCTTCATGCCGTAGAAGGAGGATGTAAAAGCGGCGGTGATGGTGGGGCAGGCACCGTAGGACATGCCCGTCAGGCACAGACCGGCAATACAAACAGGCAGGGAGCCAATGAATACAGCAAGCAATGTGATCCCTGCGGCGCAGATGGTAAGAATGTTGGCAAGGAGCATGGTCTTCCGACGACCCAGGGCATCGAAAACGGCTCCGGTGAGGATACGCCCCAGACCGTTGCACACGGAAAGGACACCGACCAGGGTAACGGCCAGAGATTCTGTTGCCTCTACGGACAGAGCCAGATCCTTGGCGAAGCTAATGACGGAGCTGCCCACTGCCGCTAAGAAGGAAATGCACACAAAGGCCATCCAGAAGGAGGGACGACGGAGCATTTGCCCGGAGGTGTAGTCTTTTCTTTCAAAATCCTCGGATCCGGCGGTTTTCGCCTTCTTAGGTTGGGGGAGAACGGTGTCTGCCTCCGGCTTTTTAAGCAAGAGGGCGGCAAGGATCAAAACGATACCGATAGCAATGCCCAAGATGATGTAGGTTTTCCGCCAACCCACACTGCTACGGAACAGGGCATCTGCCACATTACCCAGAACAAGGGCGGAGGCACCGAAGCCCATCATGAGGCAACCGGAGCAAAGCCCCTTTTTATCCGGGAACCAGGCACTGACGGTGGCAATGACCACATTGTAGGAAATGCCGATGCCCAAACCTGCCAGAAGACCGTATGTCACATACAGCATGAAGACGGAGTTACCACCCATCCCTGCCGTCAAGCCAAAGCCCAGTGCGGTTAGGAGACCGGAGAGGATAATCGCCACACGGTGTCCCAAGCTCTTGCTGATCCGAGCACCTAAGAGGCCACCCAGACAGAAGAAACACATGGCAATGGTGAAATTCAGGGTGAGATCCGATGCGCTCCACAGGAAGTCCGATGCAAAGGGAGCCTTTAAAATAGACCAGGCATACAGAACGCCGGCAAACAGCATGGCAATGACGCCGACGAATAAATAAAGCCAACGACGATTTGTGTTTTTCATAAATTTTCTCCTTGATTTGATTTTTTCATTATAACACAGTGTGACTCCGATTGCAACGATTTAACAGGAAAAATGGGGAAAAAGAAAGAAAAAACTGTGTTTAAGGAACAAAAGCTCTGTAAGCTGGCATAATAAAAAATGAGGGAATTTACGAAAAAACATGTGCATTTTTTCTAATTAGAATGGGAAAAATATGTTGCAATTTGTGCCATTTGTGGTAAAATAGACCCAAGGTATTTTTAACGGTATCTATTTTAAAAACAGGAGGACACCCTATGCACTACAGAAAGATCTTATCCCTTTTACTGGCTGTCAGCATGATCCTGGGTATGCTTGTGATCTACCCCGGTGCTGCCACCCCCACATCTCTGACCGCCGATCAGCTCATTTCCACCGCTTCTTCCGTCAACGAGAAGCTGGAAAAATACATCCAAATGGGCGAAAAGGCGCCCGACGGTACTTATGTACAATTCCCCTATCCCTCTGTCCTTTCCATTGCAGGCAGTGAGGTAGAGGGCGTTGCCTACATCCTTATGGCCGCCCGCACCGTTGTGGCACTGGCACAGGGACAGGCAACTACCACAGCCATTCCCTATGGCGCAGTCACTCTGGAGAAGGATCTGATCTCCTGCAGTTCTGCCAATGTCCTGAACAGGGGGCAGTATTTAGAGCTTGCAGAACGTATTGTCATCTATGCGGAGGCTACCGGTGGCAGACTTCCTTCTTCTTTCAACAATCCTACCGATGGAGTCAATGATTTTGACGGGCGGATCTCTGTATATTCTGCCGCCCATGCTCTGACCGAGGTTCTGGAAAGCTACGGCAGTAAAAAGGCTCTGCCCGATTCCGTCACCTTCCTGCCCACCAGCTACTTAGGTGATGTGGAAGAGCCGGAACCCGAGACCACAGCACCCATAGAGCCGGAGCCCACAGAGCCGGAAAAGCCCATGGACTGGTATGGCGAGACCATCGCCGCCGCCGTGAGAGTCAAGGCTACCATGGACGGAAAAGTTCTTCCCTCCAACATTAAGATCGGTGATCAGACCGTTACTACCGGTCAGTATCTGTACTTAGCCTGCCATGTCACCATTGGCCTGAGTAAGGGTCAGACCTCCGGCACCCTTACCATCCCTGCTTCCAACGAGCCCGAGAATCCCTCCGGCTCCGCAACGGGCAAGGTCTATCTGTCTGACTATGTAGCCATGGCACAGAAGATCATCACCTTTGTAGAAGGCTACGTACAGCCCCCCAACTATGCAACCAGCAGTTCTATCGGTGCTGTTCACTACTATGATGTAGTCCACATGTACACCAAGATCCTGAACTACTATAACACCAACGGCGCACTGCCCAACTACAACACCGTAGAGGGCTGGCGTGGCACCTATAAGCAGACCACTGTTTCTATTGACGATGAAGCAGAAAAGATCACTAAGGCAGCTACTCTTTCCGAAGAGAAGACCGCCACCAAGGCAGGCAACCTCGGTTATGATGATATGGTAGTTGCAGACTGGATCTTTACCGATACCATCAAAAACCGTGGCACCAATGGTGCCCAGAAGCTCATGGAAGACTACTACAAGGCCGGCATTACCGATGTCTATCTCCTGTGTAAGGGTCTGGCAGGCAAGGTGGCTTGGGCATCCAAGGTCGCCGGCACTGTCCGTGAGAGCTCTACCCGTGACTACCTCCAGGAAGTCTGCGATGCGGCAAAGCCTTACGGCATCCGCATCCATCCCTGGATCATGGGCTCCCGTGATACCAACTACATCAGCAAGAACGGTTCAAGCTGTGCTTTCTACCATTTCCGTGTTGGTACTTCCAATGAGGTCAATCAGTATATTAACCTCCGCGATGCGGGCTATCAGGCTTATGTCAAGAGCTTGATCGAGGAACTGGTCGCCAACTACGATATCGCAGGCATCCATTTTGATACCATCCGCTACGGTGCGCTGTACTATGACTGGGGTGCAAATACCCGTCAGGAACTGATCAACCGCTACGGCATTACCAAGGCCGAGTACAATGCCGCAGTTAAGTCCATGTGCGCTTCCATCGGCTACGGCTACAGCATCAACTCCGAGGGCTACTATGTCTACGGCTCCTCTTACTCCGCTTCCGGTGCAGAGTTCGGCAGTGTTATTTTCGGCAGCGGTTCTACCGATGCCCAGAACGGCGTTAAGAAGATCGCTCAGCTCCGTAAGGATACCGTTACGGAATTCATGGAGATGGTTCGTGATGCCGCCGGCGAGGACAAGATCATTTCCTGCGCCATCATGCCCGAGACCTGCAACAACGCTTACGAGGCCGCTCTCTACGGTCAGAGCCCCGCAGAACTGGCAGATGTGGTTGACTATGTTGCAATCATGTCCTACAGCAGTGAATATACCTCCAGTACCTCCTGGCCCCTGGAACTGGCCGCCGCTTGCTCCAAAGTAGGCTGTGGCTCCGTGGTTGGTGTTCAGGTATACCCCAGCGAGGGTTCCTCCGATCCCGATCCCAACGGCAAGACCATCTATGAGGAAACCTATAAGACCCGTCAGGCCATGCAGACCGATCCCCTTATTAAGGGCTATGCCTTCTTCCGTGGCAGTTATCTCGCATTGGCAAGTGCCAAGGTGGTGGACAACAATACCCTTGATTTCGCTGTGATCCCCGGTGATGATGCAGGTAGCACCAGCAAGCTGGTCTTCACCCTCCAGAACGGCGTGACCTGTACCGGTATTACGGATAAGGTCGGCTGGCCCTCCGGCACCTCCTTCTCTATCAGCTCTGACAAGAAGACCGTCACCATCAGCAAGAGTGGTAGCACCCTCTTGACTGAGAATAACTACGGCACTTTCCGTATGACCATTTCCGGCACTGTGGACCCCGTTAAGGGCATTGCAATGCTCCGATCCTACAAGGGTAGCTCCTATACCGAAGGCTACGGCTACTGCGCGACCATCGACAAGGATCACAAGCACAGCTATACCTCCGCTGTGACTAAGGCCGCTACCTGTACCGAAGACGGTGTCCGTACCTTCACCTGCCAGTGCGGTGACTCCTATGCCGAGGTCATTGCCAAGGTAGGCCACAGCTACACCACTTCCATCGAGTCCGTTACCGGCAAGACCATCTATACCTGCTCTGCCTGTGGCTACAGCTACAAATCCTCTTGTGGCTATGTTCATAGCCGTGTAGAAACCTGGCAGAAGGGGAACAACACCCACTTCGCCATCTGCTATGATTGCAGAAAGATCGCAACCGAGTCCTGCACCTTCGGTGAGGTGGAGAGAGTTGAAGCAACCGCACAGAAGGAAGGCTATGTCCTCTATGGCTGTATGGGTGCAACCACTCTGTCCCGTGACCTTTCTCCCGATGCTTACTCCGGCACCGGCTGTGGTTGCAGTTACACAGAGACGCTGGAATATGTTCCCGATCCCGATCCCGTAGTGGATAACAGTCTTAAGATCTACCACTCCCTGAATCTTGCCAATGATATTTCCATTAACTATCTGATCCCTGCAACTGCTCTGGCAGGCTACGACATGGATACCGTTTATGCAGAGGTTCGTTACGATCTCTATAACGGCAATGTCAAGGCGGAAGAGAAGGTAAAGGAACTGATCCCCACCCTGAATGGTAGCTACTATTATTTCGTCCTGGACGGCTTGACTGCAGTTCATATGTCTACAGAGGTTACCTTCGTATTCCATGGCACCAAGGATGGACAGCCCTACTATTCTGCTGATGATGTATACAGCATTGCTTCTTATGCTTATGCACAACTGAATAAGGAGGGACTCACCGAACTGAAAACCCTGTGTGCAAACCTCCTGCGCTACGGCGCTGAGACCCAGACCTTTAAGGGATACCGTACAAATGCCCTGGCAGACAACAAGATGACCGAGAGTCATAAGGCATATCTGGCAGATCCGGACACTGTAACCTTTAACAATGTGAATGTTACCGGCACAGAACTGGCAAATCCTACGGTTACCTGGAAGGGTAAGTCTCTGGATCTCAATACCAGAGTGGCTATGCTCTATGTAATCAATACGGAGAAATATGCCGGTGATCCCACTGTGCTGAGTCTGAAGCTGACTTATCGGGATTATGCAGGGCAGACCGTTACTGTGACCCTGACCAACCCCGAGGTCTATGCAAACCAGAAGAATCAGTATGTCTTCCGTTTTGACAGCCTTGCCGCCTCGGAGCTGAGAACCACTCTGACCGCACAGGTTTACGCAGGTGGAGCCCCCGTTTCCAACACCCTGACCTATAGCCCCGACACTTACGGCAATAACCGTACCGGTCAGCTCCTGACCTTGTGCAAGGCCCTGTTTGCATATTCCGACAGCGCAAAGGCCTATTTCAACTAAACGCCATTTGTTAGAATTCTAACCCAAGCCCGGTTGAGTCCAACTCAACCGGGCCGTTTTATATCTGCAAATCGCAGTTTGTCGAACCGTTGGTTCGAGTGATGCACCCACCTGCGGTGGGCGAGATGCAACCCACTGTCGTGGGTCGTGATGCGCCTACGGCATGATGCACCCTGCATTCGCAGGGCGTGAATGTGTGCCCCAAGGGGCACGGA
>JAZREB010000268.1:0-5692 GCA_045660585.1 Faecousia sp.
GGGGCACCACCTCGCCCCCGCTTACTTACTTGTCAAATGGGTTCCTTCAGTCAATTACTTGACATAGGGGCTCATCATGAACTTGATTTCTTCGCTGTCGATGTTAGCGCCGGTAACGATAACGGGGGGAACATTGACTTCCTTGGTAGCCTCGGGGTTCTTGCCCTCGTGAGCGGTCAGGATAGCGTTCTCCATGCACTTGTAGCCCTGGGTGAAAGCGTCCTGAACAATGATAGCGGAGAGGTAGCCGTCCTTCAGAGCAGCGATCTCGACGTCGTCGGAGTCAACACCGACGGAGACAACGCCTTCCTTCATGTCGGCAGCGCGCAGAGCGTTGCAAACGCCGTCACAGGTGACGTTGTTGCCTGCGTAGAAGCCGATGAGGTCGGTAACAGCGGAGATGGTGCCTTCTGCGTCAGCCTGAGCGTCAGCGGAGTCGTTGCCGTTGTACTGGATGTCGGTCAGGGTCAGGCTGGGAGCGTTGGTAGCCATCCAGTTAGCGAAGCCGGACATTCTGTAGTCCAGAGCAGCATTTTCCATGTTCATCTGCATGCCGATGGTGCCGGCATCAGTGGACAGGCCCTTCTCTTCCATAGCGGTCAGGAAAGCCTGAGCTGCCATCTCGCCGATGGTGGTGTTGGAGCAGTAGTAGAACTGGTTGTAGAAGTCCTGATTCTCGGGCATATCGCCGTTGCAAATGCCGCAGTTAACGAAGTTCAGGATGATGCCTGCGTTGGTAGCTTCCATAGCCTTGGGAACGGTGGGGTCGATGTACAGGGTTGCGGTCAGGATAGCGACGGGGTTCTGGGAGATAGCGTTCTCCAGAGCGGAAACGTAGCCTTCTGCGTCAACTTCCTGTGCGGGGCCCATTACGGAGTAGTCGATGGTGATGCCGAGCTTTGCTTCGTAGTCCTTCTTAGCCTGCTGGATGCCGGTTTCAACCTGGGACCAGAAGTCGGATGCGGTGGAAGCGGTGACGTAGATGATCTTGTAGGTCTTGCCGCCTTCAGCGGTAGAGCCTTCGCCAGTCTTGCCACAGCCTGCGAACAGAGCAGCAATCATGACCAGTGCGAGAACGAGTGCGATGATCTTTTTCATGTTTTTTCCTCCTATAATACCTTATCTTAAGAATTGCGATGTGCAATGACATCCGAATGTAGTGGGAGCATTCGCTCCGGTTGGTTATGTAGGGTTTCTCTTACAGAACGCCCTTCTGCAGGATAATGCAGCCGTAAGGCAGCTTCTCGCTGGTACAGACAGTGATGTAGGCCTTGGAAGCCTTCTCGTAGAACTTGGTGCGCTCGATCTCGCCGACGCACTCAGCCTTGTAGCCGTTATTGACTACAGCGGCGATGGTATCTTCCCATACCTTGTTTTCCTTCAGGATCACGCCGGAATCTGCATCGGGGATCATGTACTCGATGGGATGCTCACAGTAATCAACGTCCAGGGGAACCAGCTTCAGAATGGCGTCAACCATTTCTGCGGCACCGTTGCCCTTAGCCTGAATACTGATTGCATTGGGAGACTTGGTGATGGGGGGATAGAAGTGGTCTGCAATGACGATCAGATCGCCATGGCCGGTATCGGCAAGAGCCTTCAGCAGGTCAGAACCGATAATGTCGGGAATGCCTCTTAACATATTATTTCCTCCTGTAGTTATATTTCAGAGTTTCACTCTGTAAAGGGACTTTTTAGCCTCTCTCAGCCAGGAAGGCTTCGATCTCTTCTCTGGTGGGCATTGCGGGGGTGGTGCCCATACGGGTTACGGAGATGGCGGCCAGAGCCTGTGCAAAGCGAGCAGCCTCCCACAGATCCTTGCCCTCGGACAGTGCGGTGAGGAAACCGCCGTTGAAAGCGTCGCCTGCACCGGTGGTGTCCACTGCATCGACCTTGAAGCAGGGGATGATTCTGGACTCTTCCTTAGTAGCAACGTAAACGCCACGGCTACCCAGAGTGATCAGAACGTTCTCAACGCCCTTTTCAAAGAAGACCTTTGCAGCCTTATCGGCACTTTCCAGATCCTTAACGGGGATGCCGGTGATCTCTTCGGCCTCGACCTCGTTGGGGGTTACCAGATATGCGCCACACAGGAATTCGTCGGTCATGGGCTGATAAGGAGCTGTGTTAATGATAAAACGAACGCCGTTTTCCTTTGCCAGCTTAGCAACCTTCTCGTTGGCATCCTGGTTAACTTCCAACTGAACCAGAACGTAAGCAGAGCTCTTGATGTGATCTTCTACCTTTGCCAGATCCTCGTCGGTGATGGTGTTGCAAGCACCGGGAACGATAACGATCTCGTTCTGGCTGGTGTTCTCATCAACACTGATCAGAGCGATGCCGGTTCCGACTTCTTCGTTTACAAATACATATTCCTTGGACAGGCCAACTGCATCCATAGCATCGAATGCCACGTTTGCCATGGAGTCCTTACCGACCTTGGTGATCATGATTACGTTGCCGCCGGCCTTGTGGGCGGCGATACCCTGATTGAAGCCCTTGCCACCGGCGCCCTGCTTGAAAAGGCTACCGCGGACAGTCTCACCGGGAACGGGGAGATGAGGGGTTCTTGCCATCAGGTCTACAACAAAACTACCAAATACTGTAACTTTCTGCTTCATGTTCCGATTCCTCCATTTATTATAATAATGTCATTATGAATGATGGATCTATGGGGTCGTAATCAGGGTACACAGCTCGGATCCTCGCAGGATCAGCTCTGTAGGTAAGCATTCTCTCTGTCCCAAATTGCCCTCGTCTTTTTCCGATTCAAAGCAATCCAGCAACAGTTCCATTGCTCTGCGACCCATTTCGTTAACGTCTCTTCTAACGACGGATATATTGTAATTCAGCCACTTTAGAGCCTCGATATCGTCAAATCCGATCAGCGCTACATCCTTGCCCACAACCAGTCCCAATTGACCGAAGGCCTTTAGGCATCCGTATGTGGTCATATTATTGGAGGCGAAAATCGCTGTTGGCGGTTCTTCTAAGGAGAAGAGCTGTAAGGTTTCTTCGTATGCTCGTTCCATACGGAAATTTCCATGGCGAACATATTCTTTCTCAACGGGGATCCCTGCTTCCTTCAGGGCTCTTTCGTAACCTCTGAGACGATCCTTACCGGGTCTGGAACGAAGGGGTCCGGTTATGATCGCTACCCGTTCATGTCCGCCCTGTAGCAGAGATTGTATTGCATAATAAACACCGTCTTCGTCCTGGGTAACCACACGGTCAAAACCGGGAGCATCTACCTCTCGGTCCAGCAGGACTACGGGAATATTTCTTGCGGCATAGTCCTGAAGCTGGTGCAAGGTTTCCTCGCAATCTTCGGAAACAGGGGTAATGATCAACCCTCTGAGCCGTTGCTCTCGCATGGTGTGAAGAACTTTCTGTTCTCGTTCTTCGCTTTCGTCGGTGCTGTAGAGAACAACCTGATAGCCATGGTCGTCCGCCACTGCAGTAACTCCCTTCAGAATCCTTGAAAAGAAGGGGTTGTTGATATCCGGAACCACAACACCGATTGAGGTGGAAACGGATGTACTGAGGCTTCTTGCCATGCTGTTGGGGACGTAATTTAGTTTTTTCACAGCATCCATAACTCTGCGAGTGCTCTTTTCACTGACAGCGGCGCTGTTGTTCATAACTCTGGATACTGTGGCAATGGAAACACCGGCTTCTTTCGCAATTTCGTAAATATTGGCTTCTTGTTTTCCCATAACCACACCTCCGATCCACATTCCGACACGCAAGCTCACATTCGCTTTCTCTCCAAGCGAATGTCTCGCTTCGGAGCTCCTGTTATGAAACAAGGTTTCAGAAAATGTAAACGCTTACTTTTCTTTCATGTTATGAAAATACACTATTTTTTGTCAAAAGTCAATACCCCAAAAATACTTTTGTAGAAATCAACAATTCACGCTATTTCGCATTAGTTATTTTCACGAAGCAAGAAGGTTTTCCCGTTCCTATTGCCGACTTCATACTTAATTTTGCTGAAAAAACGCCTTCCCTATCCCCTAAAGAGAGGATAGAGAAGACGTTATTCCATTTCGGTTTTCAATTGTGCCGATGTTCCAAAGTGACTACAATCGCCGTCATATCATCTTCTGTTTTTACACTGCTTACCAGTGCCGCTGCCAATTCTCCGGGGCTTACACATCTGCTCGTGCAGATCAAATCTTCTGTAGCTTCACAGTATAGGCCGTCACTGATGAGGATCAGGAACTGCCCATCCTTCATAGATACTCTGAAACGCTCCGGAAGATCCTCTGTCGGCCCCACCCCCGGTGGCGGTGTGGGAGAGCCTATTTTTCGGAGATTGTCCCCTTCTCTCCAATAAGACGGTGCCGCCCCCCATTTATATAAGTAGGCCATACCACTGTGGAGATCCAGCCGCAGAAGATCCACTGTAGAAAAGGTACCCGAACCCCGAAGGGACATGTTCCCATTGAACAGCGCCATAGCAGATTCCGGTGCCAAACCGGTTCGCAGTAATTTTTCTAACAGACGCACTGCATAACTACTGAGCTTTGCTGCTCCTTCCCCCGTTCCCATGCCGTCGCAAAGGAGAACATAGTAGTTTCCGTCGGGAGCTAAGAAACAAACCCCACGATCTCCGCAGAATTTCTCTCTTTCCTTTTGCATACTGCAAATGCTGACCAGTGGGGTATACTGTCTGTCTCGATCCCTGTCTGCTCCCTGTCCTGCCTTCCGCAAAAAATTTGCAAGCAATCTGTATTCCTGCTCTAAGAGTCTGCGGTTTTCCTTTAAAACGGTATAGTACCTTCTGCGATACAGTAGCTTTTCCAATTCCAAATTTACTGCAGTGAGAAACTCCGGGAAAATACGACATCGGCTCCGAAATCTGGGTGAAAAATCCTCTGCTCTTGCAATTCCCCTCTTCAGGATCCCGGGAGCCGCGGCAGAGAGTTCCTCATAGGTTTCCTGTTCCTCTGTTCCCCAGCAGTGACGGAATCCCGGGCAATTCCTGCACACCCGTTCCCCCACTGCGTTAAAGAGTTGCTCTATTTCCATCCCTCTTGACAGTGGGGGATTGGGCAATTCCATCGCAAGAGCCTCCAATACTTCCGCCGCCTGTTCCGATACCTTTCCTTTTCCCTGTCCCTCGGTTGTCGTTACTTCCGGGGTCAAAACAGGAGAGGTGCTTAAGAGGGAACCCAGTACCGCCCCCAAGGCACATCCCAAAAGTAGACTAAGTTCCCTTTCCCCAAAGAGGACAAGAGCCGTTACAGGAAGGAGTCCATACAAAGCCCCTTTCATCCACCTATTTTTCACCGAGAGAAGTTTGCACAGAACCCCCGGCAATATCATCACAAAGGTCATGGGGGATTCGTATTTTCCGCTGAGATCCAGAGCCATTCCCATAAGGGCGCCGGGTAAAAGATCCCCCGTAATACAGGCGATCAATACTGCTCCCATAATACCAAAATCTATGTACGATCCCACCGCCCCCAGGGAAAATACCATTGCTCCCGCCAGTAAAATCCAACCGGTGCGATTGCCTCTCATTGCTTTTCTGAAGGCATGGGTTCCCACTGTAGCAAGAACCATTTTCCCCAGCCAGGGCAAAGCCGTCACCTCAAGGGAGCCAAAGAGTCGCACTGCACCCATGATCCCACAAATCAGGCCACAGCTTAAGGGCATGAAAAGTCGGAGGCCAAGCGGTCTTAGG
>JAZREB010000269.1:0-4989 GCA_045660585.1 Faecousia sp.
TGCCTACCGCACAATCCCTCCGTCACGGCTATGCCGTGCCACCTCCCTTTACACAAGGGAGGCTTTAGTGCCTACCGCATCGGTAAACAGTTCGATAAATCGGAATTTGACGGCTAAATAGTATGGGGGAGGAGAGGGGGATGTTTTTTGTCCTGTGGGAGAAATGCGAAAATAATACACAAAAATAATCTGTGCAAATCATAATATGTGTTGCAAAATCCTGAAATAAATGTATAATAATAGAGAAAACATTAGAAGTGTGCCCATTCGGACGTAGAGCCTGTACACTTCGGAAAGGTTGTGAGTTTATGATACTCAAGAAATGCAAGCGATTCCTGGCACTTACCCTTGTCCTGGCCATGATTCTTAGCATGATCCCTGCTGTCTTTGCCGCAGGAAGCTACGAAAAGGCCACCTCTATCGCTGCCGGCGACACCGTTCTGTTGGTCTATGAGACCGATAGCATGGAGCTGTCTGCCATCAGTGACACCTCCACCAAATACGGCATCGGTGTAGCATACACCGGTTCTCCTGCCGGCGTAGCTCCTCTGAAGGTCGTTAACGGTGCTTCCGAGGGCACTTATGCCTTCCAATTGGGAGATGCCTATTTGTGCTGGACCAGCGGCAACTCCCTGAGAACCACCGACACGCTGGATGCATCCACCTCCTGGAATGTCTCCTTTGACGGTGAGGGTAACGCTGTTATCACCAACGCAGGTACCCCCGAACGCAAACTCCAGTGGAATGCAGGCTCTCCCCGTTTTGCCTGCTATACCTCCTCTCAGAAGCCCATCCAGCTTTACAAGCTGACCGGTGAGGGTGGAGGCTCCGATCCCATAGATCCCACTGAGCCTCCTCAGCCCACCGATCCCGCTCCCACCGATCCCACTCCTACCGATCCTACACCCACCGATCCCGTTCCTCCCGTAGTGGACGACGGTCTGCCCAAGGTGGTCATTGCGGCTCTGGTAGGGGAGACCTACTACGCAATGTCCAACACCTTCGGTGCTAAGATCTCCGGCACTCCCATTGCTGTCAATGAGGACAGAGAGGTTGCAGGCAGCGATGCAGGTGCATATGCTGTCAGCTTCCAGCAGGTTTCCGGCGGCTATACTATTTCTTGTCAGGGAACCTACCTGACTTATAAGTCTTCTACCAGCTTCGGCACTTCCGACCAACCTTATGTTTGGAAGCTGAGCGCAGGCATCAACGGATCTTCCCGTCTGACTCCCAGCGGTGCTGAGACCCGTGGCCTCCTGTTCCGTGCAGGTTCTTACAATCAGTTCGGTGCTTATGCTACCAGCAACGCAGAGGCAGGCAGTACCGAATATTTCGACTTAGAGCTCCTTTCCATTGAGGGAGAGGTAGAACCCATTCCCACTTCCTACACCGAACCCGAACAGCCCAAGTGCTATAAGCCCAAGGCTTCCCCCGAGGCAGGTGCAGTTGTTAAGGGCACTGAGGTCACTCTGACTTGCTCTTCCAAGGACTCTATCGTCCTTTATCATCTGGGCGACGGCAACTGGACCCAGTACACTGCGCCCATTGTTGTGGACAGAAACATGACCATTACCGCAAAGGGACAGGCTCCCGAGAAGCAGGACAGTGACGAGGTCACCTTCACCTACACCGTATACGAAGTCGGCGAAAGTGAAGCGATTCTGGTTACCAATGTTTCTCAGCTTGCTTCCGGCGATCAGATCATCATTGTTGCCAAGGACTTTACTGCATCTCTGGGTATTGACCAGGCCGCAAAGTACCGCGGACTCGGCAATGTTATCAAGACCGGCAACACCTGCCGTTACGACGAGAACACCCAGGTTCTGACTCTGGAATCCGGCGCTACCGAGGGCACCTATGCTCTGTATACCGGCAACGGCTATCTCTATGTTCCCTCCGATGGAGAGAATACCCTCCGTACCCAGGATGACAAGACCGACATCGGCTCCTTCTTCATCACCATTGCAGAAGATGGCACTGCTACCATTACCGGTGACACCACCGAGGCGGCCAACACCATTTTCTATAACAAGACTAGCACCAGATTCTCCTGCTACAAGCCCACCAGCACCCAGAAGGCTGTTGTCATCTACAAGCTGGCAGGTCAGGAACGCCCCGGCGCACCTGAAAACGGTGACACCGTGGTTCTGTACAATCTGGCCGCAAGAGGCGCTGTCTCCGTAGCAGAGGCCGGTAGCCTCAAGACCGTAGGCGCAACCCTGTCCAAGGGCTATGCAGACGGCGCAAACGGCACCCTCCTGTTCAAGGTAGAAAAGAACGGGGAAGTTTACCGTTTCTCCAACGAGACCTTCGGGTACCTCACTGCAAAGGGTACTACCCTGTCCTATTCCGAGACTGCAAACGAGCAGGCCGATTGGACCATCGAAGCCTACAACGGCGGTTACAAGATCCTGTCTGCCGAGAGCAAGGTTCTCCTGGGTCAGACCGGCTCCGTAAAAGCGGGGGACAAGATCAGCGATCCGGACACCGCTACATATCACTTCTATCCCTGCAACAGCGACTCCATCATGGAAGGCGTTGTAAACAAGCCCTTCATCTCCTTCGGCAACCCCTCTCCCGCATACGCAGGACAGAGCTACATCCTGAACTTCACCGTTGACGCTGTTTTCGGCGCAAAGGACGTAGAAGTTACCGTTGCCGGCACTAAGCTGGAAGTAGGCCAGTCCTACGGCCGTTATTCCGTTACCGTTCCTGCAGACATGATCGCAGGCACTGCTCTGGAAGTTTCCGTAAAGGCAACCGACAATAAGGGCATCGCTATGGAAGCATCTGTTTCCATCGAGGTCAAGGACGAGCCCATGATCTCCGACACCAAGCCCGTTTCCAACTCCCAGACCAAGGAAGAAAAGCGCCCCGAGATCTCTGCAAAGGTCACTAACGCAGGCAGCAACCCCACCATCTCCATGACTGTCAACGGTCAGGAAGTCACCGCCACCTACGCAGACGGTCGCGTGACCTACAAGCCCGCTTCCGATCTGGCAGACGGCAGAACCGTAGTCATCCTGACTGTTACCCGTGAGGACGGCAAGTCCGTCACCAAGAAGTGGAACTTCACCGTTGGTGAGTCCAAGTTCACCATGGTATTCGGTCAGCTCCACGCCCATACCGGCGAATATTCCGACGGTGCAGGCACCCTGACCGGCGCTCTGGAATACATCGAATCCCTCCCCGCAGATGCCAATGTTGATTTCGTGGCCTTCACCGACCACTCCAACTACTTCGATACCTCTGCTGCTCCCAATCCCGAGGATTCCCTCTACGATCTGAGCCTGGCAACTCCCGAATCCGCCGAGAAGTGGACCACCTATAAGTCTGTCATGGCTGACTTCAACAACAGCCATGCAGGGCAACTGGTAGCCATCCCCGGCTTTGAAATGACCTGGTCCGGCGGCCCCGGTCACATGAACACCTTCGTTACCGAGGGTATCGTTTCCCGTAACAACACCACTCTGAACAACAAGAGTGCAGACGCAGGTATGCGTGCCTACTACGAGCTCATCGCTCGGGAAGAGGGCGAAGACAGCATCACCCAGCTCAACCACCCCGGCACCACCTTCGGCAACTTCACCGATTTCGCCTACTGGACTCCCGAGGCTGATGCCCATGTCTATCTGGTAGAAGTCGGCAACGGCGAAGGCGCTCTGGGCTCTGCAGGCTACTTCCCCAGCTACGAGGAATACACTCTGGCTCTGGATAAGGGCTGGCACGTAGCTCCCACCAACAACCAGGACAACCACAAGGGCAAGTGGGGTAATGCTAACGAGGCCCGTGACGTTATCCTTGTTGAAGAATTCACCGAGGAAGCTATCTACGACGCTATCCGCAACTACCGCGTATACGCTACCGAAGATCGCAACCTGGAAATCACCTACGCCGTTAATGAACTGCCCATGGGCACCATGATGGAAAATGTTCCCGAGAAGCTGAACTTCAGCATTGTTCTGAAGGATCCCGATGCTTCCGACAAGATCACTTCCGTAGAACTCATCGTCAACTCCGGTAAGGTCGCATACTCCTGGAGTGCAGACGAGATCGCCACCGGCACCCTCACCGCAGAACTGGATCCCGACTACACCTACTACTATGTCCGTGTGATCCAGAGCGATAAGGATATTGCCGTTACTGCTCCTGTTTGGGTCGGTGAAAACCTGAGACTTGGCATCACCGATGCTCGCTCCAATGCGGATATCCCCGTTGTTGGTGAAGAACTGACCATCGAGACCATCTTCAATAACGAAGAAAAGGCCGATGCCATCGTTAAGAACATTGTCTACACCATGGACGGTAGCAAGGTCATCTATGTTGACGACCAGATCCACCTCCTGTCCGCAGGCAGTGAGCTCACTGTTCCCTTCGAGTATACTCCCGAGGTTGCAAAGCTCACCACCATCACCATTACCGCTACCGTAGAATACGATAGCAAGGAATTCACCTTCTCCAAGACCATTGAGCTGAACGTGGTTAAGGCCGAAGAAATCGGCTACATGACCATCGATGCTTCCCACGCTAACGAGTATGTTGCCGGTCACTACAGCCAGATGATGGTAAACTTCACCGCTATGGCACAGGCCGCAACCATCCGTACCTCTGTGGCAAAGAACTCCAAGGATCTCATCGCTGCTTGTCAGGATGAGAAGATGGACGCTATCGTCCTGAACGTTCCCTCCCGTCGTACCGGCAGTGACAAGGCATATACTGCAGAAGAACTGGCAGCACTGAAGGCCTTCAATGCCCGTGGCGGTATCTTGATCATTTCCAACCAGGCTGACACCTATGACAAGGAGCCTCACATGGCCGCTACCATGAATGCAGTTCTGGAATCCGTAGGTTCCTCCCTCCGCAGAAAAGAAGGGCTATTCCGGTACCGCAATTTTTGCAAAGAAAGAGCCCCTGTCCGTGACTTACGGTGTAGGCGTGGAGGAGCTGGATCATGAGGGACGGCTCATTTGTCTGGAATATGAGACTTTC
>JAZREB010000270.1:0-7578 GCA_045660585.1 Faecousia sp.
AGAAATTTTATAGAAAATTGTTCGTTTTCGCATTGATTATATTTTTGTTATAGTGCCTACCGCACAATCCCTCCGTCACGGCTATGCCGTGCCACCTCCCTTTACACAAGGGAGGCTTTAGTGCCTACCGCATCGGTAAACGGTGCGCTAAACGGAAATTTGTAGACGTAGCATTGCCGGATATATTCCATGGATGTAAGGTTTGTCGTATACTTTTTATTTTCTTTGTGGTATACTGCAATTAGGCGGGAACTTATTCCCCTTCATAGCGTCTATGTTATTGGTTATTCCATTATGATATCCCAAGGAGGCGAGGAGCTTGCTTTTTTCAAGCGTTAGTTTTTTATACATCTTTCTTCCTGCAGTTCTGATCCTGTATTTTATCGTTCCGAAAAATTGGCGGAACGGTGTCCTGCTGGTCAGTAGTCTGCTGTTCTATTTCTTCGGGGAGCCCATTTACGTTTCCCTGCTGATCATCTCTTCTCTGTCGGACTTTTTCCACAGTCTGTATATTGAGAGCCATCGAGGTAAAAAGTCTGCTAAAATCGCTCTAATCTCTTCCCTGATCGTCAATCTGGGCATGCTGGGCTTCTTTAAATACGCCGACTTCTTCTTAGGTAGTATCAACGCCGCTCTGGGCACCAGTATTCCTCTGTTCGGTGTTGAACTCCCCGTAGGCATCAGCTTCTTCACCTTCCAGACCATGAGCTATACCATCGATGTATATCTCGGCAAGGCCAAGGCAGAACGGAATCTGTCCACCTTTGCTACCTTTGTCTGTCTCTTCCCCCAGTTAGTTGCAGGCCCCATTGTTCGCTATACCGATGTTTCCCGTGAGCTCCATAGCCGAAAAGAAACTCTTGAAGATGTCTATCTGGGCATTCGCCGTTTTGTCTTAGGTCTCGGCAAAAAGATCCTCATTGCCAATACTGCCGCAGAATTCTGCGCTCATTTCAGAGATTCCCAGCCTTCTGTCGCCTTTTACTGGCTATATGCCGTTGCTTTCTGCATTCAGGCCTATTTTGATTTCTCCGGCTATTCCGATATGGCCATTGGTATGGGTCGGATCTTCGGCTTTAAATTCCCGGAGAATTTCAACTATCCCTTTATTTCCAAGAGCATTTCCGAATTCTGGCGCCGTTGGCATATGACCATGGGCGGCTGGTTCCGAGACTATGTCTATATCCCCTTAGGAGGCAGTCGTTGCAGTAAGGGGCGGTGGATCTTTAACACCTTTGTGGTGTGGGCCGTCACCGGTCTGTGGCACGGTGCGGCCTGGTCCTTTGTACTGTGGGGTCTGTTCTTCGGGGTGGTCATGGTCGCTGAAAAGCTATTCCTGGGAGACCTGCTAAAAAAACTCCCCAACGTTCTTCGTCACTGCTATACCATTTTCCTTTTCCTCGTCAGCATGATTATTTTTAATGGTGAAGGCATCCACGGGATCCTGGTGGATATGAAGGGATTCTTCGGCGGAGCTCCCCTGTGGAACGATGCTACCGGCTACTATCTGCGAAACTACGCCGTGATCTTTATTGTGGGTATCATAGGCGGTACTCCCCTGTGTAAGAACCTTTGGAACAAGGTCTCTCTGCGATATAAGGGTATCGGTGCCGTAGCGGAGCCCATTTATCTGTCCCTGATCCTGATCGCGGTGACAGCCTGTCTCTTAAACGGCAGTCTGAATCCCTTTATGTATTTCCGTTTCTAAGGAGGTGCTCCAATGGAAAAAGTCAAACAATATACCGTCATCGGGGTGTTTTTCCTCTTTCTTTGCGGTTTCAGCATAGTCCATTTTCTCCTGCCGGATAAGAGCTTTTCCGCAGAAGAGCGAAAAAATCTGACCCAAGCACCCACCCTCACATGGGAAACCATCCGTACCGGTGATTATTTCGCCGAGGCAGAATCCTACTTGCTGGATCAGTTCCCTCTGCGTTCTCAATTTCTGGATGCAAAACGGTTTCTGGATAAAAACATCTTCCTCATGGACAGCACCGGTGGCTATGCCAATGTAGGCGAGCATTTAACAGATCTGAAACCCTCCCAAACCCTGGAAGAAGATCAGGTGCAACACGGGGTAAACATGTTCAACAAGATCATCGATGCTCACCCGGAGGTGAATCAAGTATTCTACTCCATTGTACCTGATAAAAATTACTTTCTCACCCAGGCAACCAACCAACCCTATCTGGATTATGATAAGTTGTTGGAAATCGCCGGTGGGATCCAAGGGCAGCAGATCTCCATTGAACACCTGCTGACTCTGGATGACTACTACCGCACAGACAGCCACTGGCGTCAGGAACGGATCGTTCCCGTAGCAGAGGCCCTGTGTGAAGCCATGGGCGTTCCCGTGCCGGACAGTAGCAACTACCACGCAACTACCTTAGAGGGCTTTAAGGGGATCTACTTCCATCTGGCAGGCACCGATCCGGAGCCCGAGGAATTGATCTACCTCCGTAGCGAAGCCATTGACAACGCCCTTGTATCTCACCTGACCAACACCATGAAAACGGAACCCATAGAAATGTACACCGAGGAAAACATCCATAAGGAATTCACCGATTCTTACGACGTGTACCTAAACGGTCCCGAGTCCATGATCACCATTGAAAATCCCAATGCTACGACCCAAAAGCATTTGATCATCATTCGGGACAGCTTCGGCAGTGCTCTGGCTCCCTTGCTGGTTGACAGCTACGCCAAAATCACGATTCTGGATCTGCGGTATCTCAAGTCCAATTATTTCTCCGCCGCAAAGGTAGATTTCACAGATGCGGATCTCTTATTCCTCTGCAGTACTACCATGCTCAATAATGCAAAGGTTTTAGGCCTGCAATAATTTCATGTCCTGTCACAGGAGAAGTATTTTCTGTGACAGGGCATCCTTTTTCTTCCATTTTAAATGTTTTTCAGGTATTTCCTTGCTTTTTTCTCTATTTTTTGCTATAATTAAAATTCAGGCTTTAGCTAAGGAGGTATATATGAAACCATCCCCATTTTATAAAAAATTTATAGGAGACCGCGCCTTCTACAAGATGGCGCTCTCCGTTGCTCTCCCCATTATGATCCAGAACGGCATTACCCAATTTGTGGGTCTTCTGGACAATCTCATGGTAGGACGGGTAGACACCGTACAGATGACCGGTGTCGCCATCAGCAATCAGCTTGTGTTCGTGTTTTCCCTTGCCATCTTCGGTGCCATTTCCGGCGCAGGGATCTACGGAGCTCAGTTCTTCGGTCAAGGAGACGACGAAGGTGTCCGTCACGCCTTCCGCTACAAACTGCTGATCTGTGGAGCTCTCCTGCTCATAGGTTGCGGAATCTTCATTTTCTTTGGGGAAGATTTGATCCGCATGTACCTAAAGGGCGAAGGTGAGGTAGAAAATATCGAAGCCAGTCTCCACTACGCCCGTCAGTATCTCAACATCGTCATGATCGGACTCCTTCCCTACGTTCTCGCTCAGTGCTATGCAGGCACCCTCCGAGAATGCGGTAAGACCATGCTCCCCATGGTAGCAGGCGTCATTTCCGTTCTGGTCAATCTGGTATGGAACGGTATTCTGATTTTCGGTCTACTGGGCTTCCCTGCCCTGGGCTCCGTAGGTGCCGCCATTGCAACGGTGATCGCCCGCTTTGTAGAAGCCGGGATCATTGTGATCTGCGCCCACAGGAAAAAGGCAGGCAACACCTTCCTCAAGGGAGTTTACCGTTCCCTCCGTATCCCTGCCAAATTATTCGGCCAAATCACCGCCAAGACCCTCCCCCTCCTCCTGAACGAGACCCTGTGGGCAGGTGGTATGGCTATGTTGGCCCAGAGATACTCCCTCATGCACTATGATGTTGTCCCTGCCCATAATATTTGCAGTACCATTTCCAATGTCTTTAACGTCGCCTTCCTGGCTATGGGAACCGCCATTGGCATTATTGTCGGTCAGCTTCTGGGTGCCAACAAGTTAGAAGAAGCCAAAGACACCGACCGCAAGCTCATTACCTTCTCTGTTTCCATCTGCTTCCTAATCGGTGGCATTATGGCTCTGGTCTCTCCCATGATCCCCCAGCTATACAATACCACAGACGAGATCCGTGCACTGGCTACCAAAATGCTCCTGATCACCGCCGCAGTCATGCCCATCAATTCTCTGGCAAATGCCTGCTACTTCACCATGCGTTCCGGTGGAAAGACCTTCATCACCTTCCTCTTTGACAGCGTTTTTGTATGGGTGATCCTGATTCCCCTGTGTTGGGCCCTGCAGACCTTTACTGCCTTACCCATTGTACCTATTTTCTTTATCTGTCAGTTTGCGGATATCGGCAAAGGCATTATCGGCCTAATTCTGATCCGCAAAGGTGTTTGGATCCACAATATTGTTGCAAAGGAGAACGCTTAATGAAATCAAGAGACTTTTATCGCAAGCACAGCCCCTTACGGATCTTCCTATCCTACTTCAAACCTCACAGACGGCTCTTTGGCCTGGATATGTTCTGCGCCCTGTTGGTGGCCGTTGTGGATCTGACCTTTCCCCTGGTATCCCGTCATGCTATGAATACTTACCTGCCGGAGGGCGCTTTTAAAGTGTTCTTTACGGTTATGGCAATTTTTGCTGTCGCTTATCTCCTGCGCGCTGTTTTGTACTATGTGATCTGCTATTGGGGACATACCTTCGGCATCCGTGTAGAAGCGGATATCCGTCAGGATCTCTTCCGCCATATGCAGAGCCTGGGCTATGATTTCTACGATCGCAATCGAACCGGACAGCTTATGAGCCGTCTGACCAGTGACCTGTTCGAGGTCACAGAGCTTGCCCATCATGGCCCTGAGGATCTGATCATTTCTGTCCTGACTATTGTAGGTGCCCTGGTGGTCATGTTCACCATTGAATGGCGCTTAGCTCTCGTAGTATGCGTGATCCTGCCCATTTTGGTAGTGGTGGTCACCCTCCGCCGCAGAAAAATGAGCGCAGTCTCTAAAAATGTCAAAGCAAAAACCGCCGCCATCAATGCAGAGATCGAATCTGCCCTGTCCGGCATCCGCACGGCCAAGGCTTTTGCCAACGAGGCTGTGGAATACGAAAAATTCCGTTCCACCAACGAAACCTTCAAAACCTCCAAGCGAGAATTCCATAAAGAAATGGGTCTGTTCATGGGCTCTCTGGAATTCTTTATGACCCTTTTGTCTGTAGCGGTCATTACCGTAGGCGGTGCCCTCCTCATGAAGGGTCAGTTGGAGATGGTTGACCTACTGACCTTCAGCCTGTATATTTCCACCTTTACAAGTCCCGTTCGTAAGCTGGTCAATTTTGCAGAAATGTTTGCCAACGGCTTTGCAGGTCTGGGACGTTTTGTGGATCTTATGGGGATGGCACCTTCCCTTGAGGATAAACCGGATGCACAGACCCTGACCGATGTAAAGGGTGAGATCCGTGTAGAGAAAGTCGGCTTTTCCTATGACGAGGATACCGAGGTTCTGGATGACCTGTCCCTCCATGTACAGCCCGGTGAGACCGTTGCCATCGTTGGTCCCTCCGGCGGGGGTAAGAGCACCCTCTGTCGTCTGATTCCCCGATTCTATGATGTAAACACCGGCGCCATCTTGGTGGACGGCAAGGATATCCGTGACGTGACTCAGGAATCCCTCCATCAGGCCATTGGCGTGGTTCAGCAGGATGTTTTCCTCTTTGCAGATACCATTGGCAACAACATCCGCTACGGAAAGCCCGACTCTACCATGGAAGAAATCATCGAAGCCGCCAAGCGCGCAGAGATCTACGACGACATTATGGCGATGCCCGATGGTTTTGATACCTATGTTGGAGAGCGTGGCACCCTCCTGTCCGGCGGACAGAAGCAGCGTGTTTCCATTGCGCGGATCTTCCTGAAGAACCCTCCCATTCTGATCCTGGACGAAGCTACCAGTGCCCTCGACAGCGTAACGGAGGAAAAGATCCAGACCGCTTTGGACGCCCTTGCTGTGGGACGTACCACCTTGATCATTGCCCACCGCCTGTCCACCATCCGCAGTGCCTCCCGTATTATTGCTATTGCAGACGGCGTAATCAAGGAAGAGGGCTCTCATCAGGAGCTTTTACAGTTCGGTGGCCTGTATGCCAACCTCTGGAGAACCCAAAATCTTAAAAAATCCTAAAATTTACCATCAAAAATGGAAAATTCATCATCAAAAATGGAAAATAGTCCTTGCTTTTATTCCGTAATTGTGATATAAATAGTATTATACTGTCGTTTGCCATGCTTTTTGCAGGAAACGCTTAATAAACCGAGAGGATGAGTTCCCCGTGAAAAAACCCATGTGCCCCAATACCATTGTTGCCAATTTCCACATTAAGGGAAATATGACAGAATGTAAGGAATTCGGTTCCGGACACATCAATGATACATACAAAGTCAAGACCGACGACGGTCACGTCTATGTTCTCCAGCGAATCAACAAGAACGTTTTCAATAACCCCATCGCTGTTATGGAGAATGTCAGTGCCGTTACCGACTTCCTCCGCAAGACCCTGAAGTGCCCCCGTGAGACTCTTCACTTTATCCGCACCGACGAGAACCTCCGCTACTTCATCGACGAGAACGATGACTGCTGGCGTTGCTACGAGTTCACCGACGGCATCTGCTTAGAGGCTCCCGAGTCCGACGAGGACTTCTACGAGAGCGCTATTGCTTTCGGCCGTTTCCAGGAGATGCTCAGCACCTTCCCCGCTGATTCTCTCCATGATACCATTCCCCTGTTCCACAACACCCCCAACCGCTATCGCATGTTTAAAGAAGCCGTTGCCCGTGATGCCGCAGGTCGCGGTGCCTCTGTTGCAGAGGAGATCGCCTTCTGTCTGGCTCGTGAGGAAGAAGCCGGCCTTATCTGCGATGCTCTGGATTCCGGGGAACTGCCCCTCCGTGTGACTCACAACGACACCAAGATCAACAATGTCCTCTTAGACTGCAAGACCCGTAAGGCTCTGTGCGTTCTGGACTTGGATACCGTTATGCCCGGCTCCTCCCTCTATGACTACGGCGATTCCATCCGTTTCGGTGCCGCTACCGCCGCCGAGGACGAGAAGGATCTCAGCAAGGTCACCATGAGCCTGAATCTATTCCGTGTCTATACTGCCGGCTACCTGAAGGCCTGCCCCGCCCTGACCGAAAAGGAGATCGAAATGCTCCCCGTAGGTGCCAAGATGATGACACTGGAAGTCGGTGTCCGTTTCCTCACGGACTACTTAGACGGTGACAAGTACTTTAAGGTCGCTTACCCCGAGCACAACTTAGACCGTGCCCGCACACAGCTTAAGCTGGTTGCCGACATGGAGGGTAAGTGGGACGAGATGAACCGTATTGTGGCAGAAGAAGCCGCAAAGAGATAACCCCACCCCAAATTTAACGGAACTGTCTCCATTCTGAGGCAGTTCCGTCTTTTGTCTATAATTTATTCACAATTCCTTTGATTTTTCTTCAGGTTTTTTCCCAGGTTTTATGTTAGTCTCTATACAGCACAGGAAAAGGAGCTATTCCCATGAACGATTACGAACAGCAATATGAATATTTCCCCCGGGATTGTGATGTCCCCCC
>JAZREB010000271.1:0-4590 GCA_045660585.1 Faecousia sp.
TCAGGATGGGACCATCAGCGGTGCCCAGGTGATAGTAGCCGTCCTCGCCCTTAACGATAGTCTGTGCAACGGTGATGTCGACGCTGACAACTTCCTCGGGCTGCTCGAAATCTTCCTCGATCTCGTTCTTAGCAACATAGTGCTTGTACTCGGTCTGTGCAGGGGGAGTGTAAGTGCCGGTCTTCTCGATCTTGATATTCATGGAATCAAGCTCGGAAGTCAGACCAATCAGGAAGCCCTGCTCAGCAACAGTAGCGGTGAACACCAGAGTGTTACCCTCGCAGATCTGATAAGGTGTGTAAGCAACGCTGTACAGCTCGGCGATAGCGTCATCGGGGATGGTGACAGTGTAGACACCAGCCTCAGGAGCTGTGAAGTTGTACAGGGTGGTAATTGCATTTGCCAGCAGCTCAACATTCTGCTCACCGACGACCAGCTCAACAGTGGACTCAGCCAGGTCTTCCATTTCACCCCCAAGCTCACCTTCGCCTGTTGTGAAGATTGCTTCATAGGTGATAGTTGCAGCAGCAACATCCCATGTAGCAGTGCTGAAACCGTTCATGGTAATCTTATACTCAACGCCTTCTACCAGTTCGTAGGTCAAGGTCTGAGCCAGGCTGCTTTCCTCGCGCAGACCAACAGTGTCCAGGGTAGCTGCATTCTGAACTTCCAATCTGTAACCAGGATCAGCGGAAATATCAATAGTCAAAACGCCGTCAGCATCCGGGGTGAAGAAGATCTCAACAGACTGATCTGCAGTCACGGATTCGATGCCGCTGTGAACAGGGATAGTCTCGCCGGTTGTGCCGCCCTGGTCATCATCGTCATCGTTACCGCCACCTTCCTGGCCGTCATAAACGCTCACAACATATGTGCCATCTGCATTACCCCAAGGATTGATGGAAACAATCTCACCTGCATCAACATAAACCAGGTAGTAGTTTTGTTCATCAAACTTATCGAAGCTTACAATGCCGGAAACATAGTTGCCTTCAGGGTAGGTAATCTTCAGAGTGCATGCCTCAGCTGCAGTCTAATTGGCATAGATATCGTGGTAGCCGCCTTCTGCAGTATAAGTCCAAGGCAGTTCGGTGATTACAAAGGGATTTTCCATAGAACCGTCAGGCTCGCCAGCCTCAGGTACGCCCCAAACAACATCGATAGCAAAATCACCGGGAATCATAGCCCAGGGATTCAGAACCAGAACATCGCCAACAGCAACCTCAACAGGCAGAGATGCAGGCTCACCGTTCAGGGTAGCAGAAATAATAGGACCGTTGTCACTGCAGGAGATGGTGCCGGCCTCAGTAGCAGTATACTGATAGAACAGGCCATCGAAGCAGTTCAGATCGGTCAAAGTGCCGGTAATGGTAATGGGAATGGAATCAATGATATAGGGGTTGCTTGCAGAGCCCTCTGCAGCTTCACCGCCCTGGTTGCCGCTCATAGACAGAGTGAGCACAGCCTCGGTAGCATAGCGCATCATGGGAGATGCCAGCTGTACAGTAACAACATCACCGGCATTTACAGTAATGGTAGCAGTAACATCGTAAATCTGCTCCTCGTTGACCATGAAAACATAGTTGCGAGAAAATACCATACCAAGGTACATACCAGGAACTTCCTGCATACCGCTAAAACCATCGTCATAAGCAAATGCAGTAATTGCGATGGTCAGTTCGCCGCTTTCAGTTGCGGTGAAGGTATAGATCTCACCATCAGCGTCTCCGCCGGCCAGGACAGCATTGTTATCGCCCAGGGCCAGTTCGTTATTCTCGGGATTGCTAATGCTGGGGCCATTTCCGCCCACATCTTCGCCGCCCTCTACGTACTCCCAGGTAACGACAGAATTTGTGGTTACATTGTAGCCGGGATAAATACCGTAGGTGGTACCGGCAGTTACCTGCGCAGTAACAGAATCGGCGCCCTCTGCAATGGGTGTAAAGCCGTTAAGGACAGCAACTGTTGCACCAGAAATATTAATGGTGAACTTAACATAGCCATCCTGAGGGGCTGTCCACTCAGCATTGCCGTATGCTTCGATCTCAACAGTGCCGCTGATCTCAGTTGCAAAAGCAACAGGAGCCATAGCCATCACCATTGCCAGAACGACCAGCAAACTAATGATTTTTTTCATGTTTTCTTCCTCCTAATTTTTGATACCTTAGCATGGAAAGGGTATAATTCCCCACTTTCCATGATTATGTACTCTTGTATTATACCTCTAAGATTTCAACTTGGCAAGAGTAAATTTTGAATTTTTGTTATAAAAAGTGATGTTTATGAAAACTTTTGTTAAAACGGTGGAAAACAAAAACCGGGCGGCAGTTAAACTGCCGCCCGGTTATCTGTTAGCTATAGGTTGCGGTGATGGTAAATTCAGCTGCGGGGATCTTCCACTCCTTCTTGGGGTCAGCGGTGGAGAAAATGATCTCAGCCTCAACGCCAGCCTTCAACGTAATGGTCAGAGAGGTCGCTCCCTCTTCCAGCTCCACCACAGTGGGATATTCTGCCATATCGTTGACACTGATGTTAACCACAACATTCTTGGGTACGCCGGAAAGTTCCAGTTTCAAAGTGCCGTCCTTAGAGGGCTTGAAAGTGTAGAAAGTGCCCTGATCGTTACCGGCCTCGCACTTGATGGTATTTTTGCCAACTTCCAGCTTGCCGGGGTTCTCCCGTGTGCCCTTGGCAAAGACAAACACCACATTAAAGGTCTTGGTGGAAGTGCCGGAATTACCGATCTCCAAGCTCACAGGTGTATTGGTACCTTCGGACTCCATCGCTACAGAGACCACGCCGGAGCTGTTAGGCTTATATGTCTTGCCGTTATAGATCACATAGGCGTTCTTGTCGCTGATACGCAGCGTCGCCTTGTTAATAAGACGGATCATGCTTACCAGCTTCTTCTGGCCACCGCCGACTTCGATGCTGAAATCATTGAAGCCGTACTGTTCAACAGGCGCATCAGGATTCACCAAAGTGCCGTTGTAGTTGCCGGTGTCAGTAGAACCTGTACCTGTGCCTGTGCCGGTAGAGCCGCTGCCGCCACCGGAAATTTCTTCCTTTGCCTTTTCCGCTGCGTTCAGCTCCACCTTTGCGGCAGGGTATGCGCCCTGGGCATCAGGAGAAACCGTCACGATGATCTGGATCTCGTCCTTTCTGTTCACATTGACAGACAGGGTCATATTGCCCTTTGCATCCTTAACACCGTTCTCACTCAGAGACAGGTACTTGGAAGAAGTTAAGTTGTTCAGGACAATGCCGTACTCCACAGAGGGAGCTTCCTTCACAGTCAGGATAAATTCACCGGAGGCATCCGCAGTATAGGTGTAGAACACGCCCTGGAAGTTGCCCTCGGCAATATCGGCAGTAAAGTCGCCCAGTTCCAAAACGAAGGGATTATCCTGAGCGCCCAGAGGCGCAGTCAGAACTACCTTGTAGGTCTCAGCCGCAGTGCCGTTGTTGGTAAATGCCACCAAAGCAGGGGTGGTGGGATCTACCGCTGCCAACAGGCAGGTAGCCTTGCCTTCAACAGGCAGATACTGCTGCTCGCCGTAAAGAATGGCCACAGTTTGGGATTCCACAGTCAGCTCCATGCCGGAAACTCTGTACAGATTGCAGTAGACCGTTTTGCCGGGCTCGACGGTGACCTCAAACTCGGTAACACCGGCGAATTCAAGAGGATTTTCTTTTGTGCCCTCACCGCTGGGGGTTTGTTCCGCTACCAGGGAGTTGATATCCGCCACAACAGACTGAACATAGTCCTCAGCTGTATAGTGCTGGAATACGCCTGTAAATACATCGGCATCATCAATGCCGCCAATATGCACCAGGGAGACCATTCCGTAACGGTCGATAACGATGGTCGCAGGATAAGCCATATTCTCGATCAAGCTTTCCCACTGAGAATCGATCTTTGCCATGGGGAAGGTCAGACCGTTGGCTGCCTTAAATGCGGACACTTCGGATTCGTCATCCTCGGGATAGCAGTTCAGCGCCAGCAGAGCAACATCCTCACCTGCCTGGCCGTAAGCCTGCTGCAGGTAGGGGAATTCCGCCTTGCAAGGACCGCAGGTGGTATACCACAGATTCAGCACCACTGCCTTCTTGGTCTTGAGCAGTTCAGACAGGGTATGCACAGTACCCTCGGTATCGGTAGCCGTAAAGTCAAACATAATGCTACCGGGGGTGATGGCAGCCATTTCCTTCAAAAGCTCCGCTTTCAGGGTAATCTGGGTGTCAGCCTGGGTGATAGGATAGTTTTCCGCCACCACATAACCGGCAGCTACGCCGTCCAGAACCGCCACGCTGCCTGCGGGAACTTCCGCAGTGATGACAACCTTGCCATCCTTATCGGTCTTGGCAAAGGTGACCATTTCTTTCTTCTCGGCATCGGTGTAGATATATACGCCGATGTTTTCCAGCGCCATGCCGCCCTCGGTCTTAACAGTGACCGTGCAGCCGTTCAGCGCCTTGCCGCCGCCGACGCACAGGACGATCACCACTGCGATGATCGCTACCAGGGCGACAGCGCCCCCAATAATGCCCCAACGGGCTTTGGGGTTACTCCAAAGTTCTTTGATCTTT
>JAZREB010000272.1:0-12919 GCA_045660585.1 Faecousia sp.
CCACTGCAAGAACTGCAAGAACAGGAGCTTTCGCCCCGTTTCTTCTTACGGATCATCAGCCACAGAACAGCTCCGAGGGCAAGTAGCACCAGAGCAAGGATCAGCCAAGATAAGAAATTCATCTTTCCATCACTCCACATCGGGACTCAGGAAACGCATGAGAATGGTTGCTACCTGTGCACGGGTAGCACTTCCGCCGGGACGGAGGAAGTTCATGCCTGTGCCGCTGTCACGAACACCGTTGATCAGTCCCTTGGCAACAGCCCACTGAAGAGCCTCTACTGCATAGGACTGAACTTCCTTTTCATCGGGGAAGGAACCCAGATCCGTTCTCTCCGGGGGATCCATTTCTGTCAGCTTAGCATAGCGGAAAAGAATGGTTGCAAGCTGTTCTCTGGAGATCTGATTGTCGGGGCGGAAGGTACCGTCGCCCATACCGTTAACCAGACCCTTTTCAGCCGCCCAGGAAACTGCCTTGCTATACCATACATCCTTGGGAACATCCTTAAAGTCTGCGACATTTGCATCGGGCGAACCGGCACTGCGCCACAGAACCGTTACCAGCATTGCACGGGTCATAGTCTTATCTGGAGCAAAGGTAGTACTGCTCATACCGTTAAACAGTCCGTGAGAAACAGCAAAGTCAATACCTGCATGGGCCCAGTTGCTTGCGGCAGGCATATCCGTAAAGGTCAGAGTTCCGCAATCATCTCCGTATTCACATCCGTTAGCGGGAATGGTCTCTTCCATCGTCTGTCCGCAGTAGAGACAGGTGTAGGTCATAATGCCGTTTTCCTTTTCTGTCGGTGCAAGGGTCTCTACGCCCTCATCCCAATCATGACCGGGAGCAGAGGTTCTCTCTTCATAGCTTGCATCACAGCGGGTGCACTCGTAATAAACAACAGAATCCTCTGTGCAGTAATCTGCCGTTGCGCCGGGCACGGGAACATAGTCATGATCCAGTGCTTCTACAACTGTATCCATGTAGAAGTGTCCGCACGCAGAACAGGTATGGGTGGTATAGCCTTCCTTGGTGCAGGTAGGAGCCGTAACTGTAGCGACATAGCTGTGGTCGCATTTTGTAACATTGGTGGTGTAATAAATAATACCGCCATCATTGGTATAAAGCTGAGGAAGAACCAGGGTAGAAGAAGGAGAATTGGTATAGGTGGTAAAACGAGGAGCACTTCTGTTATACAGGATCCGTCCATAGCTCTCGTTTGCAGAGTACATACTTGCCTTACCATCACTGATGGTGATCTTCCATTCCATGGAGCCGGAATTCCAGCCAACATTCTTCTGTCCCACTACGCCAAGATTCTTGCCATCTTCGCCTGTAAGGATCCACTTGTTCTCCGTACCGCCTAAGGTAAGGATCACAGCATCGTCAGGCAGATACTCGATGGTGCTACCGTCATCGGAGAAGGATGCACTGCTGTGGGTCAGATATTTCTCCTTTATGGGAGCTGCAACAACGCCACCTTCCACAGATGCCAGAACCACTCTGATACCGCTACGGAGAGCGTCCTTCTCTGTTACAAGAACCCAATTACCCAAACCTTCGCCATCGGAGTAGGCATACAGTCCCAAGAAGGTAACATTGCCGGTAAGGGTATAGGTGCTGCCTGCCCCATAATAAGAGGGCTTTGCGGTAGTGTCCTCGACCTCATTGAGAACCCAACCTACAAAACGATATCCCTCGGGAGACTCTCCCGTAGGCAGGGTGATGGTTTCACCTACATAGGAAGAAATAGGATCTGCACCCATATTAAATCTTGCGGTTGCGGGAGTCTTGGGTGCAAAATTGATCTGAACGGTGCAATCGCTTTCGGGAGTAACGGTAAACTTATTGTCCGTACGCTTTACCGTTGCCTGACCGGACAGCACGGTGTAACCCTCGGTGTAGTAACCGGTGTTAGGAGTAGCAGTGATCCGTCTGCCGTTCTGGATAACGGTACCCCACTGCACATTGTTGGAAACAGCGGTAACGGTATAGCTTGTTTCGTTCAGGGGCAGTTTTTCGGGAACCTGCATATCTGCGGGAGGTTCCTGACCGAAGAGGAGCCATGCAAGCTCGGGATAGTCGATAAAGACATTGCGGTTACCCTGTACATCCTGGGTAGCATCGTTACGACCCATTTCCCAAGTATCAACAGGGTCGATCTCGCACCACTCCAATAGTGTGTCCAGATCATAGATGACGCGAAGTCCGTTGTTGGCATCATCATCGGGACCCAGCTTGGGATTGGGGTCTTCTTCAAAGAGATTCTTGTCCTCCCAACGAACATAAACATACAGGAGAATACGGGCTACGTCGCCCTTGATGTTATCATTCACCTCTACGAGACCGATATTTTTGCCCTTATCGGAAAAACTTCCGTTGATCCACAGAACCGTCTTCCCGCCGTAGGATTCCGTTTCGTAGGTAGACAGCATTTCTTTTACATTGCCGAATGTATAATTTAAGCGAGCAGAGTTAATATCAGTATCGGTGGGACGGAGATGGTGGAGATCGCTTCCACCGGCAGTCTTCAGAAATGCCGCACGGGACTTAGGCCAAACATGCTCTCGGTTATAGCTACTGCTTGCAACATCGGAGTAGAAAAGCTGTGCCGTCCCGGATCCCTTATTACAATCCGTGGTCTTCCAGTAGGTAGTCAGGCTGTTATAACTGACCTCTAAGGTTTGGGTCTTGGTCATAAGCGTCTGCAGAACATTGTACAGTTCGCTATCCACAGCCTTGAGACAACTGCCTGTGGTATCCGTATCATAGGATATGAGGGCATCGGGGCTATAGTCTCCGGTGTAATAATCCAGTGCCTGATCGGACAGAGACGTACACAACTGATGTCTGGTGCCGGTATTTTTCTGAGCCGCAAATACAGCAGGTACCGCTGTACTCAGCAGAAGCACAAAAATCAGCGCCAAGCTAACTGCACGACGGGTAAATTGCTTCATGGTATGTTTCTCCTTTTATACATAGTATTGTTATCATATCATACTTCCAAGGAAACGCAAGGACATTTTTCTTTTTTTGCAAAAAAACAGGGAACTCCTTCCGGGGAGCTTCCCTGCTCTAATTGATATGTGTATTCTCTGTTAGTCGGGTAGTTCATTAGGCATGGGCCGTCCCTCTTGAATCATGGACAGATACCAATCCTCGTAATGATAGGGCTTATCCCCCACATCCTCCCAAGTCTGTCCCCAGGGACGGAGATAAGCGGTATAGTAGAATGTCCCCGTGTCGTTTTCCGCGCCACCGGAGATCACCAACATATTTTCCATACCGGACTCATCGGGATCAATGTACCAATCCCCTTCTGTAATCACTGCCGCTCCAAAATACCCGTCCTGAGACACTGCAATCCCCTCATCATTCAGGTAGAAAGCGACCTCTCCTAAGGGATCTGCCTTGGAACTGTCCTGATCCCATAGTGTGATCTTACCACCGGTACTACTCCCCATGGTGACCGAGGCGCACAGATCCCACCAATTTCCCGTTGCATCTGCAAAGCTACCGGTCCCCCGGTCTACGATCCACCAACCGTACCAATCGCCCTTCCAGAACCGTGCCTCTTCCGAAAGAACCTCGTCAGATGCATTTCCGGGAACAAAATCCGGATTCCATGTAAATCGGAGTTCCATGTCCATATCCAAATAATTCAGCTTTATGGTATCCTTTTCCATGTACCCCTTGCTTTTTTCACCGGCGATTTTCAGATAAAAGGTTTCTCCGCGAAAGCCCCATTGAATATCGGAAGGAAGACCGGCCAAGCAAAGAATTCCCTTGCCATCTTTTTCCAAAAGGAGATAGTTCTCCCCTGCATAGACCTCGGACATATAGATCTCGTATCCCTCAGCCAAAATAGTGGTTCCCTCGTAGTAACCCAGTATCGACGGGTCATAGGGATCGTAACCACACCCCGTCAGCAGGAGGCATAGCATAAGACAGACAGCAAAATATTTTTTCATTGGAGAGACTCCTTTGGATGATTTTTCTTCATTCTACACAGTTTTGGAATAAAATTCAAGTATCCTATTTTCTTTTTCCGTCATTTTACATTGCTATTAAAATATTTTTTCTCTCATTTTCTTGACATTCAGAAAAAAAAGGGTATGATATTATAGATAAGATATTACCAACCCCAAAAAGTATGCTGACACACCCGCCAGCGGAAAGAAGCATTATCGGTATATTTATGAATAAACGCATACAGATCATCACCGGCCATTACGGTAGCGGTAAAACCGAATTTGCCGTTAACCTGGCCCTTCATCTCGCAAGAAAGGGTGAGAAAACAGCTCTTGCGGATTTAGACATCGTCAATCCCTATTTCCGTTCCTACGAGCAAGCCAAACGAATGGAAGAAAACGGCATTCGGGTCATCGTCACCTCCTGTGGCGGTGTTGCAGATATCCCCGCCCTGAATCCCGCTGTGCTGTCCGTTTTCGAAGATCGTAGCTACCGTGGAGTTTTGGATCTGGGTGGCGATCCCATCGGAGCAAGAGTCCTTGCTCGGTTTGCCCATAAACTACAAGGAGAGGATTTTGATCTTCTTTTTGTCCTCAATGCCAACCGTCCCGAGACCGGCACCGCCGAAAAGGCTCTTACATATTTACGAGCCATTGAAGCAGAATGCCGTCAAACCGTCACCGGCATTGTCAATAACACCCACCTGTGCGGACAGACCACCCCCGAGGAGATCCTAAAGGGTGCCACGCTTGCACAGGAGCTGTCAGTTTTGACAGGCTTACCCATTGTGTGTCATGGGGCACACCGCAGATTGATCCCCCAATTGGAGGGTCAGCTTGCCGAGCCCCTTTTCCCCATGGAGATCTATATGAGAAAGCCATGGGAGATCATTACCAGCGAGGAGGAAGAATTTTTATGGCAGGAATAGTCACTTTCCGCCAAGACAGATGCAAGGGTTGCGAGCTGTGCGCCTTAGTCTGTCCCAAGAACATCATCGTCATGGACGAGACCACCACGAACCGCAAGGGTTATCACCCCGCCGCTATCCGCGAGGAAGATCTGGACAAGTGCATCGGCTGTGGTAGCTGTGCAAAAATGTGTCCCGATTCCATCATTACCGTGGAACGAGTATAAGGAGGATCTATGGCTAAAGAACTTTGGAAGGGCAATGAAGCCATTGCCGAAGCCGCCATCCGTGCCGGCTGTAAATACTTTTTCGGCTATCCCATCACTCCCCAGAATGAGATCCCCGAATACCTGTCTCTGCACCTGCCTCAGGTAGGTGGTTGCTTCCTACAGGCTGAGTCCGAGGTTGCAGCTATTAATATGGTTTACGGTGCCGCAGGTTGCGGTAAGCGTGTTATGACCTCTTCTTCCTCTCCCGGAATTTCCCTGAAGCAGGAAGGCATCACCTATATCTGCGGCGCAGAACTGCCTGCAGTTATCGTCAACATGATGCGCGGTGGCCCCGGTCTGGGCACCATCCAGCCTGCACAGGGCGACTACTATCAGGCTACCCGTGGCGGCGGCAACGGTGACTATCGTCATCTGGTCTATGCTCCCGCTACCATCCAGGAAGCTGCTGACCTGGTTCAGAAGGCTTTCGACGTAGCTGATTACTATCGTAACCCCGTTATGGTTCTTGCCGACGGCATGATCGGTCAGATGATGGAAGCCATCGAGTGGCGCGAACTGCCCAAGCGTGAGCTCCCCGAAAAGACCTGGGCTACCACCGGCACCAAGGGCGAGCGTGAGCCCAACATCATTAACTCTCTGTACATTGACCCCAACATCTGCGCCGAGCACAACGAGCGTCTGGCTAAGAAGTATCAGGCCATGGAGGAGAACGAGGTTCTTTACGAAGAATTCAACACCGAGGATTGCGAAGTTCTCTTCGTCGCCTACGGTACTCCTTCCCGTATTGCCCGTGCCGCTATCCGCCAACTGGAAAAGGAAGGCATCAAGGCAGGTCTGCTCCGTCCCATCACCCTGTGGCCCTTCCCCTCTCAGGCACTGAAGGCCGTTGCAGAGCAGGCAAGCGTCAAGGCTGTTGTTGACGTAGAGCTGAGCATGGGTCAGATGATCGACGACGTTAAGATCGCCCTGGAGGGTTGCAAGCCCGTTTCCTTCATTGGTAAGGCAGGCGGCGTTGTTCCCACTCCGGCAGAGGTTTGTGCCGCTGCCAAGGCTGCTATTGGGAGGTAAGAAACATGGCTATTGTATATCAGAAATCCAAGGGCTTGACCGATGCCGAACTGCACTACTGCCCCGGTTGTACCCATGGTATCGTACATAAACTGGTCGCTGAGACCTTAGAGGAAATGGGCGTTCTGGGACAGACCGTTGGTGTTGCTCCCGTTGGTTGCTCCGTTTTCGCATACAACTACTTTAACTGCGACATGCACGAGGCCGCTCACGGCAGAGCTCCCGCTGTTGCCACCGGTATCAAGCGTGTTTCCGAGCCCGGCACCATCGTTTTCACCTACCAGGGTGACGGCGACCTGGCCGCTATCGGTACCGCAGAGATCATCCACGCCGCAATGCGTGGAGAAAAGTTCACCACCATTTTCATTAACAATGCTATTTACGGCATGACCGGCGGTCAGATGGCTCCCACCACTCTGGTTGGACAGAAGGCCACCACTGCTCCCCTCGGCAGACAGCAGGATCACTACGGCTCCCCCATCCGCATGTCCGAGATCATCTCCACTCTGGATGGCTGTGCTTATGCCGCCCGTACCTGCGTCACCGATATTGCCAACCTGAACAAGACCAAGAAGGCTATCCAGAAGGCATTCCGCATGCAGCAGGAAGGCAAGGGCTTCACCTTCGTGGAAGTTCTGGCTTGCTGTCCCACCAACTGGGGCAAGACTCCCGCCGCTTCCATCGAGTGGCTGAAGGAAAACATGATCCCCTACTTCCCCCTGGGTGTATATAAGGACATCGAAGGAGGTGCCAAGTAATGACTAACGAGATCATGATCGCAGGCTTTGGCGGTCAGGGCGTTATGGCTATCGGCAAGACCCTGGCAGAGGCCGGCATGAAGGAAGGCAAGGACGTTTCCTGGCTCCCCTCCTACGGTCCCGAAATGCGCGGTGGTACCGCAAACTGCTGTGTCGTTATCTCTGACGAAGCAATCGTCAGCCCCATCGTTTTAGAGCCCACCGAGCTCATTGCTATGAATCTTCCCTCTCTCCTGAAGTTCGAGCCCACCGTGGCTCCCGGTGGCACCATCTTTGTCAACAGCTCCATCATCACCGAGAAGGTACAGCGTGAAGACGTCCGTGTTATTTACGTTCCCTGTCTGGAGATCGCTCAGGAGCTGGGCAACATGAAGGTCGCTAACATGGTCATGTTGGGTGCTTATATCCAGGCCATGGGCAATCTGGGTGTAGAGACCATTAAAGAAATGCTGGTTCATATGTTCACCGGTCCCAAGGCTAAGCTGGTCGACCTGAACATCGAGGCCCTCCGTCGCGGAGCCGCCTGTGTAGAATAATCCACAGAAAGGAAAATTCCTATGCTTCCCGAAATTAAAATTTTCAAGACTGAGACTCCTAAGGAAAAGCCCGTAGACGAATCTACTCTGGGCTTTGGTAAGCGTTTCTCCGATCACATGTTTATGATCGAGTATGATGAGGGACAGGGCTGGCATGATGCCCGCATCGTTCCCTTTGCTCCCCTGCAGCTTTCTCCCGCCGCTCCCGTGCTCCACTACGCACAGGAGATCTTCGAGGGTCTGAAGGCATATCGCCGTGCAGACGGTAAGGTTCAGCTCTTCCGCCCCGAAGAGAATGCAAAGCGCCTGAACAGCAGTGCAGAGCGTATGTGCATGCCCACTCTGGACGTTGAGTATCAGGTCAAGGCTATGCAGGCTCTGGTCAAGGTGGAAGAGGACTGGGTTCCCCATAACGACGGTACCTCTCTGTACCTCCGCCCCACTATGATCGCCGTTGGCGAAGAGCTGGGCGTTCATCCCTCCGCTCACTATCTGTACTACATCATCTGCTCCCCCTCCGGTGCCTATTATAAGAACGGTATGGCTCCTGTCCGTATCCGTATCGAGGATCACTATGTCCGTGCCGTCCGTGGCGGTATCGGTGCATGGAAGACCGGTGGCAACTACGCCGCTTCCCTGAAGGCAGGCGCAGAGGCCGCAAAGGACGGTTTCGATCAGGTTCTGTGGCTGGACGGCAGAGAGAACCGCTATGTTCAGGAAGTCGGCGCTATGAACATGATGTTCGTCCTGGATGGCAAGCTGGTCACCGCTCCCATCGAAGACTGTATCCTCCCCGGCATCACTCGTAAGAGCATTATGCAGTTGGCCGCCGATAAGGGGCTCACCGTCGAGGAACGCCCCATTGAGCTCACCGAGCTGTTCGATGCTTACGAAAAGGGCACCCTGACCGAAGCATTCGGCACCGGCACTGCCGCTGTTATCTCCCCTGTTGGCGAGATGTGCTACAAGGATCGCTCCATGAAGCTGTCCGGTGGCAAGATCGGCCCCGTTGCACAGGCTATGTATGACGCTCTGGTAGGCATCCAAACCGGCACTCTGGAAGATCCCTACAACTGGATCACCCCCGTATAATTCACGCCCTTTCGGAATCACATTATGAACAGTGAAATCCCTTATCTGTTTTGTCGGGGTCTGATGGATGCCGATGAAGTGCTTTTATGGCATGGACGTCCCTCTAAGAAAGGCTTGTGTATGTCAAGATACGATTGGACCATTTTCTGTTTCGGGATTGGTTTTACCTTGTGCGCAGCGTTCTTACTCACACTCGGGTGGATAGGCGCCGGTCCCGAGCCCATGGTTATCGGATTCACCATTGTCTTCCCTATCGCCGGTATCGCTGTTGCCGTCGGACCTCTCAGAAGAGGTCTCCGGACTCGGAATCACACCGAATATGTCATCACCAACAAGAGATTATTCCGTCGTATAGGAATCCATACCGAAGCATTCACTGAAGGAATTGCCCAAGGCTACGAGACCATTCTCCACAGAAACGGCACTGCAACAATACGGTTTGCCGCAGTGGCCGAACCCAATGCCGTACCTTTCTACGTAAACGGACGAGAAGTCATCCAGCCCTTGACTCTTGTAAAAATCGCAGATTACGAAGACGTACAGCGAGCTCTGACCGCTCTGCAGTCTTCCGCCCCTTGCTCTCCTGAATCACCCTGAAAGGAGATCGTTATGGAACAAGATATCTATAGCTTTTGCCGTGGGCAAATGGCCCCGGATGAATTTGTCATCTGGACCGGAAAGCCCGAAACCAAGGGCATTCTTTTTACAGGACTGAACCTGTCCTCCTTTCTCTTTGGTATTCCTTGGACGGCCTTCGCAATTTTCTGGACTGTCACGGCTGCCAAATCCCCCGGTCCCTTCTTCCTGTTCGGTATCCCTTTCCTTGCAATTGGTTTATATATGCTCTTTGGCAATTTCATCTATACAGCATATATGCATAAACGCACCGCTTATGTAATCACCAACAAGCGAATTTACCGCCGTATGGGACGGAAAACCGACAATCTTTCTGCCGCTGTAATGCCAACCTATGAAACCGTTACGCACCGCAATGGAAACGGCACCATCCGTTTTCCGATGGCTCACGATCCTTATCAGAGATCCTTCCGGGCAAATGGCCGTGTTGTCACCCGCTATTTCTCTCTGGACAATTTGGCAGATATTGCCCGTGTTCAGCAAGCCATCGCCCGTATGGATCATATCAGCTAATTCCACACCGTACCGAGAGACCACCCCATATGTTCCGTGGTCCGGCCGGTCCAAAAGTCTTTGCCCGGCATCGCTGATGCCGGGCAAAAATTCCGCAGGAGCCGGATGGTGCAAATGCAGAGAGGCGATTTGCCCGCAGCATTCCTAAATCAATTTTATCCTATAGGAGATTTTTATGGAAGAATATACCGATTACAGTTTATGTCGGAACCGAATGAGTCCTGACGAACAGATCCTATGGACCGGACGGCCGGAGGTCAAAAATGTCTTCTCTGCTGTTCCCCTTTCCTCTTATGTCGTTAGCTTAATATGGACTGTAGTTTGTATCGTTATGTTCAAGCTCATCAGATCGACTGCAACAAACGTAGAGCAGTTTTTTCTTGTGATATGGGTGATCTTTATTGGGATCGGCATTTACGGTTTTGCTGTGTGGCCTTTCCAGTCCTACTATCAGCAAAAGAAAACTGTCTATGTCATTACCAACAGAAAGGTCTACCGTCAAAGAGGCCAAAATGTCAAATCACTCTCTGTTTCCGATATGAACGGCTACAGTACCAGCTATCGCAAGAATGGTACAGGAACCATTAGCTTCCCCATTACAACCATGGTACCCGGGGCTAGGCGTCCATACAGATCCGAGTTTAAACTGGAAAATCTCCCGGATACAGAACACGCACTGCAAGCCATCTCCGGTATGGATCGTCCCAAATAATTCCACATTGAGCCAAAGAACCCCTGTTTTCGGAAATGAAAACAGGGGTTCTTAAGCATATTGAAGTGGAAAAAGGGAAAACACGAAATATTATTCCAATTCCAACTTTCCGGCTTATTTTATTATACCATAAACGGAGGCAAATCAGAAGTTTTATGACAGTCTTTTCTATGCCAGCTCGCCATCATGGATACGCAGGGCCTCATCGGCACGTTTCCCTAAGGATTCGTCATGGGTCACAATTATGACACAGTAACCATCCTCGTGAGCCAGTGTCTCAAGTAGACCATATATATAATCGCTGTTTTTGGAATCAAGGTTTCCTGTGGGTTCATCTGCCAAGAGGATTTTCGTCTCCATCCCCAGAGCCCGTGCAACAGCTACCCGCTGCTGTTCGCCGCCGGAGAGCATCGCAGGAAAGCGATCCGTCACATCTTCCCCAAGGCCCACCTTACGGATCAGTTCTTCCGCCCGTTTCCTTGCTACAGCGGGCTTCATGCCCCGCAGTTCCATAGGATACATCACATTTTCCGCCACCGTAAGCAGTGAAAACAGACGAAAATCCTGATAGATCACTGCCACACGCTCCCGACGATATCGTTCCAGATCGATATCTGCAGTAGAGACACCCTCGCATAGAACTCTGCCCGCAGTGGGTACGTCAAGACCTGCCATTAGGGAAAGGAGTGTGGTTTTTCCACAACCTGAGCTACCCATAATAGCATATACTCTTCCCGGTTCAAAATCATAGGATATACCCCGCAGTGCTTCCACTCGCTGATACTGGGTTTGATAAACATATTTCACATCGTGTAATTCAATAATACTCATTTTTTCCTCCCACTACGTCATTCGCGGATGGTCAGCAGTTCCATAAGATTTGTTTTCCCAATCATCCGTATGGATATGGTAGCGCCCAGAAGATAGCACAGGAGATAGGCCACTACAGCCAGGAGCTGGGCTACCCCACCGGCATAGATCCACAATAGTGATATGCATCCCACTATACAGCCGAATACACTAAGGATCCCTTGTTCCAAGAAAAAGGATGCAAATACTTTTCCTTTCGGAACGCCAAATCCCCGCATGAGGGCAAACTCTCGTTTTCTGGCAAAAATCATCAGCCAAGATATGATGAATCCCAATAGTATGATCAGCAGGGAGATTACCGTAAACATGACTTTACCCATCACGATATTCCGTCCCATATTCTCTGCCAGCCTAAGGAAAGCCGCGTCTCGTAGCAATATGGTTGTACGATTGCCGGATATGCGCCCAACGGCGCTAAAGTTCTGCTCCCGTAGCAGTTTCCGCACAGAATCCAATTCGCCATCAGAGGTCAGATTGAATCTGCATGTGCGGAAAGAATATCTGTCCCATCCTTTCACACTGCTTGGATCCTCATTCATATCCAACAAAGATAGCGGAATGTGACAAGCCAGCGGTACGTAGATTTGGGCTTTGCCCCACTGTTGCGCATAGCTGCCAACAACTTGAATATTCAGAGGGATCTCTTTTAAGACAGTGCTACTGTGTTCCACCTGGGCAAAGCAAGTAAATGTGTCACCCAAAACCAAAGCATGATCTTCCAAAAACGTATCACTGCATACAGCAGGAATCGGTTTTTCTTCTGCTTTCCCCTCGACACGCTTATTCAGGGGCTTAAAGTCCCCCTCTGCAAGTACAGTCTCATCCCATCCTTCAAGCCATGTAACGGCATAGTCTACATAGTAGAACTCAGGTGCCGCCGCCATAGAATTCAGGGTCACAAGCTCAGGTTGGACGGAAATCCAGTTCTGACGGTGTTCCCGACCGAAAGAGCTGTCAGCAAAGTCCGGCTCATCCTCCGCCAACCAGTAATGGTAGCCATAGGACACCGAGACATCGTCCACACCTTCTATACCGAGAATCATCCGTAGCTTGTTCACGGGTAGCACAAGCCCTGAATAATATCGTCCATCCAGGCTGACGACCATACCTTCGATACTCGTACTGCCCAACACCTCTTCCAGATCGTTCTGCCATCCCTGATACATACCGCCAAGAACCAGAACAACAACTGTCAGTACCATGGAGACCATAGGCACTACCAGAGATTTTATACCTCCACGGCAAACAGAGAGGATCGCAAATCCTAAACCGCCCAGTCCCACCTTTGCACTTTTTCCTCGGGGAATGTGTACTTTGTTTTTTCCGCCTTTACGTATTCCGTTGCGACGTGCCAAACGAAGAAACCACAGACAAAATACCAGTGTGATCGCCACAAACATCGGTACGGTAAGCAGATTGGGCCACAAGGGTATCCGAGGATCGAATGACAATTCTTTCACAACGCCCAATACAGTCTCACTGTACCAGAGATATCCTCCATATTCTCTTGTTGCAACTAAAGTAATGATGCGTAGCACCACAGGGCGCAAGGCTGTACCCAGAACAGCACCCAAAACAGTAGCGGATCCGCAAACCACCCGCGCCCCCGACAGGAACCACAGTG
>JAZREB010000273.1:0-2071 GCA_045660585.1 Faecousia sp.
CGCTCAGTTTGAAGTTTGCACAGACCAAAGGCTCCCTTGTGTAAAGGGAGCTCCGCCGAAGGCGGTGAGGGATTGACGCAGTAGGGGTTGATTTGCCCACGGAATGAGGCGAATTCGTAGAAATTTTATAGAAAATTGTTCCTTTTCGCATTGATTATATTTTTGTTATAGTGCCTACGGCACAATCCCTCCGTCACGGCTATGCCGTGCCACCTCCCTTTACAGAAGGGAGGCTTTAGTGCCTACCGCATCGGTAAACAGTTCGATAAATCGGAATTTTAAGATAGGATTTGGTAAAAAGGTGTCTTGAAGCCAAAAACTTCAAGACAGCTAAAAACTTATTTCATTTATTTTGCGGATTCGGCTTTGCCTTCCTTCAGGGCCTTCTTTTCTGCCTTGGTTTTGCAGAAATGTTCCAGAACGGGGATGAACATGACACATACCAAGCAAGCGGTGAAGCCACCGTTGTACAGGAGGAAGCCACCGTGGAGATCGGGCACGCAACGAACCAGGAAGTAGTGGAGGATAGCTGCAACTACGCCCCAGAACCAGCCGTAGGTTCCTGCAATGGGAGACAGAGCAGAACAGAAGCACAGACCGATAACAATAGTCTGATTGTTGAGTAGGAACGAATATTCGGGACCGATCAACAGTCTCATGCCGTAGGAGGCAATGGCATAGCCCAGCATACAGGGCCATACGTTCCGGGGATGAGAACCGGAACAGCAACCTGCCAACATGCAGAATACACAGCCCAGTGCAACCGCATTAAAGTTGGTACCAATGAGGTTGTAATATGCCATAATGAACAGGCCATACACACCCACATTCATGAGGAAGGTGCCGTTGCCGAAAGCATCGATGTAGTCTACACCGTGTCCGGAATGCTTCATGAGATTCCAATAGTCCTTGGGCTTGGTGCCCATAAGGAGAGATACGATTACGCAAATGGCGAAAAATGCAATACAGAAAATATTGCAAATCTCTGTAGATGCTGCCTTCATGGTCTCGGCGGCATTGCCTGCAGGAATTTCCACACCGGGAACGGTATACAAGATACCGCGGAGGAAGAAGGAAATGATACCCACGGTCATAGCCGCAGAGTAGAGACTGTAGCCTTTATGAGTCTTGGGGGAGTGCGCCAGAGTGGCAGGGATCAAGAAACCAACCACCACACCAACTGCAACTGCATAGCCAAGTCCTGCCCAACTAAAGACATGCTCACTCAGATCCGGGTAGCGGAACATAAGATCTGCATACAAAGGAGACAAGGCAGTACTGAACAGCATGGAGTTTGCATGCTTTCCGGGAGCTTCTTTCTTAATCAAGCAGTAGAGGAGAACACCCAGAACACCGAACCACATATTCAGAATGGTAACGCCCCAGAAGCCGAAACCCATGGTCAGCAGGAAGCCCAGAACGGAGGGCGCACCGGCCTTGGCACCGGGGAGGCAATACAGAAGCGTACAGGCCAAGCATACTAAGGCAGAATTCAAGAATGCGCCGGCAAAAGTGCTGCAATCAAAGGTGTTTTTAGGAACCTTGCAAGTATGAGTGAGCAGTTCTTTCAGTTCATAGAACATTTTTCCCCGATCAGGACACAGTACTGCCACAACAAACAGTGCCAAGGTGCACAGTGCGAAAAATAAACGGATAAAATCATGCTTGGAGCATTGATTCAGTCGTTTCATGAAAACTCTCTCCTTTTTGCGACCGATGAATCAACCGGAGTTCGGTCGATTCATCGGATTTTGGTCTATTCTTAGCCGCGCTCTGCGGACTCGATGACGTGCTTCATGAGCACGGAGGTGGTAACGGCACCAACACCACCGGGAACGGGGGTGATAGCCTCGACAATGGGCTCTACTTCTTCGAAAATAGCGTCGCCGCTCATGCCACCCTTACCCTTGGAGGTGATCTTCTCGGGGTTCCAGTTCATGGAAACGTCGATGACGATCTGGCCGGGACGGACAAAGTCCTTGGTCAGGGAGCCGAGAACACCGGCGGCAGAGATGATGATGTCAGCCTCACGGCAGACAGCGGCGGTATCAACGGTCTTGGTATGGCAGAC
>JAZREB010000274.1:0-2952 GCA_045660585.1 Faecousia sp.
CAATGAATCATTGTGGAAGAAAATACAATTTTGCCGAATGAAACCAAATTTTTACCAAAACGGGAGTGATAAAATGAAAGAGCTACGAATCAGTGACGTAACCCTAAAGGAATCTGCGGGGGAGCTGGGACTATCTTTTAAGGAGAAAATTGAGCTGTCCAAGCTGCTGGACCGACTTGGTGTAGACGTGATCGAGCTGGAAGCCATCCGTAACCCCAAAATCGACAGCCTGCTGATCAAGTCCGTAGCTACGGCTGTAAAGGACAGTATCATTGCAGTGCCTGTTGCCTTACAGGAAGACAGCGTTACAATGACATGGAATGCCCTGAAGGCCGCCTGCCGTCCTCGTCTCCAGGTCGTTGCGGGTGTCAGCCCCGTAGTTATGGAATATGTATACAGAATGAAGCCCGAAGCTATGGTAAAGGCCATTGCTGAGACTGTCCGTTCCTGCCGTGAAAAGTGCGAGGACGTAGAGTTTGTGGCATATGATGCCACTCGCTCCGACGGCTTCTTAGAGCTTGCTCTGAAAACCGCTATGGAAAACGGTGCAAAGACCGTTACTCTGTGCGATACTGCGGGAGCGATGCTTCCCGATGAATTTTCCGCCTTCCTCGTCGACCTGTACGATAAGATGCCGGAACTGAAGGATGTCTGTGTCGGTGTTAGCTGTTCCGATGAACTGACCATGGCGGATTCCTGCGCTGTTGCCGCCGCCCGCTGCGGAGCAGGGGAGATCAAGGCCGCTGCTTATGCCATTAACACCTGCGCCCTTTCTAAGATCGCCCGTGTGATCACCGCAAAGAGTGATGTGATCGGTGCCACCTGCCGTGTCCGTACCATGGAGCTTAAGCGTGTTATCGCTCAGATCCAGCGGATCTGCAACGGTAGAAACGGCAAGAACCCCGGCTACAACGGTCTGTCCGTTGAAAATGGGGAGACCCTTATGCTCAGTGTCCATGATGATATCTCCGCTGTCCGTGAGGCAGTAGAGGCTCTGGGCTACACCCTGTCCGAAGAGGATATGGCCGCTGTCTACGATGCCTTCACCGTTATCGCAGGGAAGAAGGAGCGTGTCAGCGCCAAGGAACTGGATGCTATCGTTGCAACAGCGGCTATGCAGGTTCCCCCCACTTATATTCTGGATCAGTATGTGATCACCTCCGGCAACAGTATTTCCGCTACCGCCCACCTGAAGCTGAGCCGTGCAGGTCAGATGTTGGAAGGCGTTTGCCTGGGTGATGGCCCCATCGATGCGGCTTTCCTTGCTATGGAGCAGATCGTGGGCAGACATTTCGAGCTGGATGATTTCCAGATCCAGTCTGTTACCGAGGGCAGAGAGGCCATGGGTCAGACCTTGGTTAAGCTCCGCTCCGAGGGCAAGCTGTATTCCGGTCACGGCATTTCCACAGATATTGTGGGTGCTTCTATCCGTGCTTATCTCAGCGCCCTCAACAAGATCGTATATGAGGAGGATGGCGTATGAAACTGTCCTTTTCTACCCGTGGTTGGTTAGACCTGCCCTGGCAGGAGGTAGTCGACACCGCTCTTGACATGCGTTTCGGCGGTATCGAGGTCTACAATCTCCATAAAACCGATTTACAAGAGAAGGGTGGCCCCTTCCATAAATATCAGATCACCGCAACCCTCCGTGATCTGCGGGATAAGAAGCTGTCTATCCCTTGTCTGGATACTTCCATTGACATTTCTACAGAGGATACCGAAACGGTAAAGTCTCTCCTCCCCGTTGCCAAGATGGCAAAGATCCCCTATGTGGTAGTCTGCGCCCTGCAGGACAATGAGGAAATGGTTCGGGAAGCTGTCAGTGAGCTTTTGCCCCTTGCAGAGTCCATGGGCGTGACCATTCTCATAAAGACCAGCGGTATCTATGCCGATACTGCCCGTCTGCGCAATCTCATGGATGAGTATGCAAGCGACAATTTAGCCGCTCTGTGGGACATCCACCATCCCTACCGGGATCATGGAGAAAGCGGAGATACCACCATTAAGAATCTGGGTGCTTATGTACAGCACGTCCATCTCCGTGACTCCGACGAGGAGGGCGCATATAACCTCATCGGTGAGGGCACTCTCCCCGTTAAGGAAATGATGCTTGCCCTGTCCTCCATTAACTATAACGGCTTTATTTCTCTGGAATGGAAGCCGGAGTGGATGGAAGAGCTCCAGGATCGGGAGATTATTTTCCCCCATTTCGTCAACTACATGAACTCCTTTGTGTCTCCCCGGAGCCACAAGAAGACCTTGTATTACAATCATGCCCACACCGGTCAGTTCCCCTGGAAGAAGGATGAACTGGTCAACCTGACCTTCTCTCAGGTTCTGGATCGTGTGGTAGAAGAATTCCCGGATCAGCTTGCCTTTAAGTATACCACTTTGGATTACACCCGTAGCTACGAGGAATTCCGTGAAGACGTCGACTGCTTTGCAAGAGCCCTGATCTCCATGGGTGTCAAGCAGGGCAGTAAGGTTGCCATCTGGGCCACCAACGTGCCTGCATGGTACATCACCTTCTGGGCGGCTACCAAGATCGGCGCCGTTCTGGTTACGGTCAACACCGCCTATAAGATCCATGAGGCAGAGTATCTCTTCCGTCAGTCCGATACCCATACTCTGGTTATGATCGAGTCCTGTCTGGACTCCGATTATCGTGGGATCATCAATACTCTGTGTCCCGAGATTGCCACCACTCAGCCCGGCAAGCCCCTGCACTGCAAGCGTCTGCCTTTCCTGCGGAATGTTATTACCGTTGGTTTCCGTCAGCCCGGCTCCCTGACCTTTGAAGAGGCTATGGACAGGGGAGATATGGTCTCTCAGGAGGAGCTCCTCCGTCAGGCCGCACTGGTTCGCCCCAACGATGTATGCAATATGCAGTACACCTCCGGCACCACAGGCTTCCCCAAGGGCGTTATGCTGACCCACTACAATGTTGTCAAC